>NZ_JAGYWT010000760.1:0-768 GCF_019279095.1 Microbacterium sp. BF1
TGTACTGACCCAGATCGTTGTTGACGTAGGAGAAGCCTCCGGTGTCGAGTTGGAGCTGTCTAGTTCTGCAGCTCGATCACACGGAGGCTTCTCGTGTCCCACGCTAATGCCCGGCTGACTCCGGCCGGCAGGTTGATCATGGTTCAGCGCATCCAGTCCGGTCGTGCCGTCGCGCATGTGGCGGCGGAGATGGGTATCTCGCGCACGACGGCGTGGCGGTGGTGGCGCAGGTTCCGCGAGTCCGGCCCCGCGGGGCTGGTGGACCGGTCCAGTGTCGCCGGGTCCCATCCTGCGCAGACGAAACCGTGCCGCGAGACGCGGGTGCGGATCATGCGGCACCTCACCCGTCGCGGCCCGGTGTTCATCGCGAGCAAGCTCGGGATGCAGGCCTCGACCGTCGGTCGAGTGCTGCGTCGGCATCACACCCCGCTGCTGCGCGAGATCGACCCGGTGACCGGGACCGTGATCCGCGCGACGCGTCGTTCTGCGCGTCGGTATGAACACGACCATCCCGGCTCGTTGATCCATGTCGACGTGAAGAAGCTCGGTCGAATCCCTGACGGTGGTGGGTGGCGGGCGCACGGGCGCAGCGAGAAGGTCCGCGGCCGCGGGATCGGTTACGACTACATCCACACCGTGATCGACGATCACTCCCGACTCGCCTACGCAGAGATCCACGACGACGAAAAGGGCGCCACCGCCGCCGGTGTCCTTGAGCGTGCCATCGCGTTCTACGCCCGCCTCGGCGTGACCGTCGAGCGAGTGATC
>NZ_JAGYWT010000761.1:0-767 GCF_019279095.1 Microbacterium sp. BF1
CCGACGAGGTGCGCCGCGTGATCGCGAACGCAGAAGAGGCGCAGGTCGCGTGGGCCGCGACCAACCCGCAGAAGCGCGCTCGCGTGCTGTTGCGGTTCCTCGACCTGGTGCAGCGGGAGATGACGTCACTGGCCGAGCTGCTCGCGAGCGAGCACGGCAAGACGGTCGACGATGCGAAGGGCGACATCCAGCGCGGCCTCGAGGTCATCGAGTTCGCAGCCGGCGCTCCGCACCTGCTCAAGGGCGAGTACTCCACCGGCGCGGGAACGGGCATCGACGTCTACTCGATGCGGCAGCCGCTCGGGGTCGTCGCCGCGATCACCCCGTTCAACTTCCCCGCCATGATCCCGCTGTGGAAGGCCGGCCCCGCGATCGCCGCCGGCAACGCGGTGGTGCTCAAGCCCAGTGAGCGCGACCCCTCGGTGCCGGTGCGCATCGCCGAGCTCTTCCTCGAAGCGGGTCTCCCCGCAGGTATCCTCAACGTCGTGCACGGCGACAAGGAGGCGGTCGACACGCTGCTCACCGACGAGCGCATCCGCGCCGTGGGCTTCGTCGGATCGACCCCGATCGCCGAGTACATCTATGCGACGGCCGCGGCGAACGGCAAGCGCGCCCAGTGCTTCGGCGGCGCGAAGAACCACATGATCGTGATGCCCGACGCCGACCTCGATCAGGCCGTCGACGCGCTGATCGGCTCGGGGTACGGCTCGGCGGGCGAGCGCTGCATGGCCATCTCGGTCGCTGTCCCGGTGGGACAGGAGACGGCC
>NZ_JAGYWT010000762.1:0-765 GCF_019279095.1 Microbacterium sp. BF1
TCGAAGAGCGCGAGCTCAGCAGGGTGCAACTGCTGTTGGACGACGAAGCTGCGTTCTTTGATGCGCCACAGGCCCTGCCCGACGCCGAGTGAGGGCAGCAGCTTACGCTCGGTGGTCGTCAGGCCGAGGGCCTTGGCGGTGACGCCCAGCTGGTCGGATTCCTGCCGGTAGATCACCCGCGTCTCGGCGTTCGCCAGCAGGCTGTTGGCGAGCGAACGCATGGCGCTGCCGGAGTCACCGACGTTCTCCAGATCGGTCAGCTTGTGGAAGATCAAGGCATTGGCGATGCCGTAGTGCCGGGCGAGCCGCCAGTGCGCGTCCATCCGTCTCAGCAACGACGGCTGGGACATCAGCCGCCACGCCTCGTCATAGATCACCCACCGTTGCCCGCCTGCCGGGTCGAGCAGCGCCGACTCCATCCACGCCGAACAGCACGTCATTAGTAGGGCATCCCTATTCTAATGAACACCGTTCAGGTGAACGGTGTTCAGGAGGAAATATGACCACGTCCCGCACCACCGATACCAGCGCCGCACTCGGCCGCATCGCGGTCTTCGCCGCACTGATCGTCGTGCTCGGCACCGTGATCGTGCCCCTGCCCAGCGGCGTGCCGATCACCGCGCAGACCCTGGGGGTCATCTTCGCGCTGATCATCTTCTCCACGTTCAACAACCTCATCGGCGGCGTCTACATGGCGTTGATGGATCCCTACGGACTGACACTCTTCGACGCGCAGACGTGGGGCTTCGCGCTGGCGTTCGCCTC
>NZ_JAGYWT010000763.1:0-762 GCF_019279095.1 Microbacterium sp. BF1
CGGTCCGAGCTCGATCGCGCTCCTGGATGCCGGGGACTTCACGATCGAGCTCGGACCGCAGCTGCCGCTCGCCGAAGCGGCGCGGGCCCATGAGCTCATGGAATCCGGCGCCGCCTCGGGCAAGATCATCCTGCTGCCCTAGCGGCAGCCGTTCCGGATCAGGCCGGAGCCACCGGCCGTCCGATCGACAGCATCAGTCGGTTCGCCCAGTTGAAGAACGCGGCGCCGTGGATGAGGTCGGCGACCTCCAGATCGTCCAGTCCTGCTGCGCGCAGTCGCGCGATCTCCTCCTCGCCGAACGCACTGGGCGTGTCGGTGAGGGCGACGGATGCCGCGACGATCGCGTTCCAGCGCGCACCGAGGTCGGCATCGACGCCCTCGTCCAGCAGCAGGTCGACGTCGTCTGTGCGCCTGCTGTGGTGCGCGGCGAAACGAGAGTGCACCGAGGCGCAGAAGACGCAGCCGTTGCGACGCGATGCCGCCGTGGCCGCCAGCTCGCGGTCCGCACGTGGGAGGCCCTCCGCAGCGTTGTAGAAGATGTCCTTGTCCACCAAGGTGCGCGCCTTGAGCACCTCGGGGTCGCGGGCCAACAGTCGGAAGTAGTCGTTCTTCGCCCGCGCGGCGTCGACGAGACCGTCGTAGTGCCGCGCGGTCAGCTCCTCCTCCGCGAGGGGTTCCAGGTGCGGGACCCAGCCGACCTCGCCGCGGGTGAAGGCGTGCGGGTGCGGGGCGTCGTCGTGACGGAGCACGGTCTGAGCGGCG
>NZ_JAGYWT010000764.1:0-761 GCF_019279095.1 Microbacterium sp. BF1
GCGATGACGCCGGCGCGCTCGCGCTCGCCGAGATCCTGCGCGACCAGGGGGTCGACATCGAGGTGCACCGCTCTCGATCCCAGGCGCGCGCGGCGATCGACGAGAGCACGACGCTCGTGATGTCCAACCCGTACACGCTCACCGACGAGGCCCTGCAGACGCTCACCGAGCCCGCGGAGCGCGTCGTTTTCCTCTCCACCAGCACACACCTGCTGAACGAGCTCGGCATCGGCGACAACGCCACGGGAACACTGTCGGCAGCGACAGCGGACTGCGACGTCGCCGAGTTCGCCGAGGTGGGGACGATCCGCGCCGACCGCCTGTTCACCCCCGCGGACGGCGTGCAGGCCTGCTTCGGAGACGCCGACGGTGCGGCCGTGCTCGTGGACCGCCGCGCCCGTCCGCAACGCGTCGTCGTGGAGGGCACGAGGCTCTTCAGCAACGCGACTCTCGCCGAGAACGGCAACGCCGCCCTCGGCCTCGCCCTGCTGGGCCAGACCGACCGCATCGTCTGGTACGTCCCGAGCTTCGCGGACTCCGATATCGAAGCCGAGCCGATCGACACGCTCGGAAGCCTCACACCGACCTGGGTCACTCCTGCGATCCTGCTGCTGATCGCCGCAGGGATAGCCGCTGCCCTCTGGCGCGGCCAGCGGTTCGGCCCCCTCGTCGCCGAGACGCTTCCGGTCACCGTGCGCGCATCCGAGACCATGCACGGACGTGCACGTCTCACGGCGAGAGCTGCGGATGCGGCGCACGCC
>NZ_JAGYWT010000765.1:0-754 GCF_019279095.1 Microbacterium sp. BF1
GGCTGGCGCGGGTGCGCCCCCGCGGGCGGGCGGTGGAGGCATGATGCGCGAAGCGGCATTCCGGCTCAAGACCGCGGTCGGCGGTCGCAGCAGCACCGAGGCGTATCGCGAGTTCCTCGCGATGGATGCCCTCTCGCCGGAGCGGATCGCCCAGGTGAGCGCCGAGCGGTCCATCGCGCACGCCCGGTTCGCCTTCGGGCACAGCGCGTTCTACCGCGACCTCTACTCCGCCCACGGGATCACGGACGACGACCTGCGTGATCCCGCGGCGTTCGCGTCGCTGCCGATCGTGGACAAGGCGATGCTGCGCGAGAACTTCGAGCGCATCCGCACCGACGAGGCCGACTCGCGGACGAGCGTCGTGTCCCGGACCGGTGGCAGCACCGGTCTGCCGCTGCACCTGCTGCGTGATCTGCGGTTCCCTGCTCGCGCGCTGGAATGGCGCCTCTTCGACTGGTGGGGCGTGAAGCCCTGGGATGACCGTGGGATCGTGACGCGGCATGTCCTGACCGGCGCCGCCCGGATCCGCCACGATCTCGGCTGGCTGCCGTCGCGACGCGTGCAGCTGGACGCCTTCCAGATCACCGACGCCTCCGTCCGGGAGTTCGTCGAGCGGTGGAACAGGGTGCGCCCGCGCTTCCTGATCGGCTACGGCGGGGGAGTGCTCGACACCGTTCGTCGCATGAAGCGGATGGGGCTCACCGTCACGCCGCCCGTGGCCGTGGCCGTGACGGCGGCGCCGCTGTCTCCCGGC
>NZ_JAGYWT010000766.1:0-753 GCF_019279095.1 Microbacterium sp. BF1
CTCGACCACGATCGGGTCACCCGGAGGCGCTTCGACCCGTACGGTGTCCTGCGGCGCTCCTGAGGAGGCTGGTGCCTCGTGGATGACCAGATACGGCGTCTGCCACCTCGTGAACCGCGCCTCGACAACCGTCGAGCCGACCTCCGCGCCACCGACGCCGTCGATCCGCGCGTCGATCCCCGACTCCCCCGCATCGCTGGGAGACTCGCACGTCGTCAGATCGCCGGCGTCGACGATGAGGCACTTCTCGACCTCGCCCTGCTCCGACACGCGGTCGCCGACCCATACCGGCTGCGTCCGGAACGATCCGACGATCGTGAGGGAGAAGGCGAAACCGTCCTCGGCCAGTTCCTCGGCCCGTGCGCGCTCTGCGCCGGCGTACTGCGAGGACAGGGCCGACGACATCGACCACCGCTGGAGAGCGACCATCGGCTCCCCCGCTGTCGACACGAGCATCGTTGCGCTCACACCCCCCAGACTCCGGGTATCGTCTTCGGGATCGTCGATCGGAACGGGGAAGGACACGCTCAGGCCACGTCCGATGTCGCCGGTGGGAAGGCAGTTCGACTGCGAACGGTCGCCGATGTCGAGGACCAGGCACACGACGCCGCCATCGTCCTTGGTCGCGTACCAGGCCAACGCATCTTCGTCCTGCGCGACCGCAAGGAGTGATCCGCTGTCGAAGTCGGCGGCGGCGAGCGCATCACGGCGCTCCTGCTGCGCGGCGGACAGGGCGATGCCGTCGGCGCGTGG
>NZ_JAGYWT010000767.1:0-753 GCF_019279095.1 Microbacterium sp. BF1
CCCGTGCGCGCCGGCCTGCACGTGCGCGACCGTGAGCGTGATGCTCTCCCGCTGTATGCCGCGCGCCCCGAGCAATGCGTCGATGACCGCGTGCACAGTGCGGAGGATCTCCGCCGACTTCGCGCCGGAGTCCACACCGAGCGTCGCCTCCACCGCCACCCCGTCGCCCGCGGCGACCACCGACACGATCGGCTCGTCGTCCTTGCGCACGCCGATCGCCTCGGCTCCCGCGCGCAGCAGGTTGGAGATCAGGGAACCCGATCGGTAGACGCTGCGAACGCCCGGCGTCGACCGCAGCGTCGCCTCGATCGCCGCGGCGAGCTCGTCGCGCTCCTCCGCCCTCATCGGCTCTCTCCCGCCCACGACGACACCTCCCGGACGTCCTTGATCGCGATGTCGATCGCGATCACGTTCAACTCGGTATGCGCGCGAAGGCCTCGATCGACCTCGGCCCGCAGCTCAGCGGCGACCTTCGGGATCGACTGACCGTGCAGAGCGCTCGCGTCGATCTCGATCCGGATCGGCGCACCCGCCTGCGTCACGTCCCCGTCGAGTCGACAGCGCCCGACGAGGAGTCCCGGCACGGCATTCTCCGCAGAGCGGGTGAGGCCGCGCACCGCTCCCTCGGTGATCGCGAGATCCACGTGCGGATCCGGTGACTCGAAGGGGATGCGGCGTCCGGCGCGCGCATCCATCGCGATGCCGCTGAGGATGCGATCGACCCAGTTCTCGTCGACCGGGGGTTCGGCTGCG
>NZ_JAGYWT010000768.1:0-749 GCF_019279095.1 Microbacterium sp. BF1
CTCGGCCGCGTGCAGCGTGAGCTCATACGTCGTCGGACCCGCGCTGAACACGACCGTGGTCGCCTCGAAGACCAGCGGAAGACGGGCGCCGGGCGCGAGCCAGGCCTGCACGCCGCCCGCCGAGTCGGTCACGGTCGCCGTGAGGCGCGTGCCGACGTTCGACAGCCACCACAGCCCGTCGGCGTCGGTGATCTCCAGGAAGTGGCGGTGCAGGAACAGGTTGTCATCCAGCTCGAGGTCGCCCTCGCGCCCGACGATGAACCGTCCGCCCGGACGGACGGGGAAGTACTCCCCCGCGAACTCGACGGTCACTCCGCCTTCGCCACTCACTCGACGCACCCCCGCACGGTCTCGGACGCGCGACCGTCGTCGCGTCGCAGCATCACGTCGATGCAGACGGTGCCGACAGCGGCGGTGACCGCCGCGGTCGGGTCCGGTGTCTGCTGCGGAGCGACCTCGCCGGAGACGACCACCGGCGTCCAGATGTACGAGTCGCCGTCGAGCGGGCTCGGGTTCGTCCAGGTGAACACGACTTGTTCGCCCTGCCGCGTGCCGGCGAGCTCGGTCACCTTCGGCACGACATCCGTTCCGACATCCTTCGGATCGACGGCCTCCGCCGTCTCTTGCGGTTCGGGAGCGATTCCCGCGACCAGGAGGTTCAGGCCGACGATCCCGCCGATCACGAGCACCACGCCCGCTGCGGCGAGCGCGATCCACAGGTCCTTGCGGCTGCGAGCAGGCTCGGCGGC
>NZ_JAGYWT010000769.1:0-748 GCF_019279095.1 Microbacterium sp. BF1
GACAACGGAGGACCGGAGTGGCTCCACCTCTTCGTTCTGATCGGGATCTGCGAGGGCTTCCGCTTCCTCTTTCACGGCTTCGGCATCTACCTCCGGCTCCGTGCCGCCCGCCGCAATCGGACGATGTCGTGCTGCTGCCGCCCGGTGCGGAAAAGGTCGACTGCGAGGTCGAGCTGGCGGTCGTGATCGGCAAGACCGCGCGCTACCTGTCGTCTCCGGATGCCGCCCGCGAGGTCATCGCCGGCTACACGATCTCGAACGATGTGTCCGAGCGCGCCTATCAGCTCGACGTGTCGGGCGGGCAGTGGTCGAAGGGCAAGTGCTCCGAGACGTTCAACCCGCTCGGGCCGGCGCTCGTCCCCGCCGACGAGGTCGACCCGCAGGCGCTGCGGCTGCGGTCGTTCGTGAACGGCGAGCCGAGGCAGGACTCGTCGACCGCCGACATGATCTTCCCGGTGCTGCAGGTCGTGCACGAGCTGAGCCACTACCTGGTGCTCGAGCCCGGCGACGTGATCAACACCGGCACCCCGCAGGGCGTCGCGCTCTCCGGCCGGTTCCCGTACCTCCAGGACGGCGATGAGATGACGATCGAGATCGAGGGCCTCGGTCGCCAGCACCAGCGCACCGAGCGGGTGCACCTGCGCTGACCTGCGTCCTCCACCCGGCGGCCTGTGTCCGGGGCACGGTTCCTTTCGCTGAGTGCACCGTGCCTCGGGCAGAGGCCGTCGGTGCTGCCGCGAGGTCTCAG
>NZ_JAGYWT010000077.1:0-7754 GCF_019279095.1 Microbacterium sp. BF1
CCTCGGCCGGCGTCTCAGCGCGTGGCGCAGCCGCAGCCTGAGTGCTGCCGCGCGGTGCCGCAGCTGGCGTGAACCGACTCGCCAGCCTGCGACGTGCGCCGCGGATCGAGACGAGGTCAGTCGAGCAGATGACGCAGGTAGCGCGGAGGCGAGTCGAGGAACGACCGCCAGTGATTCACGAGTTCGAGGTCGTTCCACTCGGCGGAGCGGATGCCCCAGTCACCGACCTCGAGGATGCGCGCCCCGGGCAACGCGGCGAGCACGGGAGAGTGCGTGGCACATAGCACCTGGCCGCCCTCGTCGACGATGCGCTGCAGTACGGCGATGAGCGCGAGCGTCGAGGAGAACGACAGTGCGGCCTCGGGCTCATCGAGGCAGTAGAACCCCGGCTCATCGAACCGGCTCTCCAGCAGCGCGAGGAACGACTCGCCATGGCTCATCTCGTGAAAGGCGATGTCACCGCGGGGCGAGGGATTCTCTTCCAGGTACGTGTAGAACGAGTGCATCGTCTCGGCGCGCAGGAAGAAACCCCACCGGTTCGCACCCACGCCACGCTGGAGCCGCAACCACTCCGACAACGGCGACTCCGTCGGGCGCGTGCTGTGCTTCGCCTGGCGCGACCCGCCCTCGGGCGACAATCCGTAGGCGATCGCGACCCCTTCGACGATGGTCGACTTGCCGCTGCCGTTCTCGCCGACGAGGAATGTCACTCCGGGGTCGAGATCGATACCCTCCCGCAGCACCTGGGCGACGGCCGGGATGCTCGTGGGCCACTGCGCGCCGGGCGTGGGCGCGTCATCGGTCGGATGCACGGCGACGACCGGCTGCTGGCGCCGGCGCTTGCTGCGCGGGTCCCAGAACGGATCCATCACACTCTCCTCGGTCGGTCTCCGAGGAGGCTATCCGCGACTACCGACACGGCGCGCCAGTGGCGCTCAGCACTCGATGACGTTGACCGCGAGTCCGCCCTCGCTGGTCTCCTTGTACTTGGTCGACATGTCGGCGCCGGTCTGGCGCATCGTCTCGACCACGGCATCCAGCGACACGTAGTGGCTGCCGTCTCCGCGCAGCGCGAGACGCGCGGCGGTCACGGCGGTCGAGGCGGCGATCGCGTTGCGCTCGATGCACGGGATCTGCACGAGCCCGCCGATCGGGTCGCAGGTGAGACCGAGGTGGTGCTCCATCGCGATCTCGGCCGCGTTCTCGATCTGACGGTTCGTGCCGCCCATCACCGCGGTGAGGCCGCCCGCGGCCATCGCGCAGGCGGATCCCACTTCGGCCTGACACCCGCCCTCCGCCCCCGAGATCGAGGCGTTCGCTTTGAACAGCGAGCCGAGAGCGGTCGCCGTCAGCAGGAAACGACGGATGCCACGGCGGCGGTTCGCCTCGGCCGTCTGCTCCGGGTCGAGGTCGGCATCCACCTGTGCGGCGAGGCTGGGACCGTCAGGGCCGAAGCCCAGCAGCGCACTTCCGACCAGCTCGCCGTAGGGCGTCACGGCATTGCCGGCACCGAGCCCGGAGTCGGCAAGGAACCGCCACCAGTACATCGCTACAGCGGGCAGAATGCCGGCCGCACCGTTCGTGGGTGCAGTGACGACGCGCCCGCCCGCCGCGTTCTCCTCGTTGACCGCGAGCGCGAAAGCCCCGAGCCATTCGCCGGGGAGTTCACGGTGCCCGTCGGCCTCGACCTCATCGAGCTGCGCACGGATCGTGCTCGCCCGCCGCTTCACCTTGAGCATGCCGGGCAGCACACCGTCGGAGTGCAGGCCGGCATCGACGCACGCCGACATGGCATTCCAGATCGCGTCCAGCCCGGCAGCGACCTCTTCCTCGCTGCGCACCGCAGTCTCGTTCAGTCGCGCGACCTCGGCGATCGACAGTCCGTTCTCGTCACAGAGGGCGAGCAGCGACGCGGCATCCGCGTAGGAATAGGGGAAGCCGGCAGAGGTGATCGACGTTTCTTCCCCCTCACGCCGGATGAAGCCTCCGCCGATCGAGTAGTAGGTCTCCTCGGCGATCGTCGCGCCGGCGGCGTCCCACGCGGTGATCGTCATGGCGTTCGGATGACCGGGCAGCCTGGTGCGTGGCGCGAAGACGATGTCGGTCTTCGCGAACGGGATCTGCTGCTGGCCATCGAGAGTGAGCGGCTCACCCGCCGGGTACTCGGTCCAGGCCGAACGCACCTCCGCAGGGTCGCAGCTCTCCGGCGACAATCCCCGCAGCCCCGCCACGACGGCATCCGGCGTTCCGTGTCCGATACCGGTCGCTCCCAGCGAACCGAACAGCGTGCACTCGATCCGCGACACCGCGCTGAGCGTCTGGCTCGCGCCGAGCCGGTGGACGAAGTCCAGGGCCGCGCGCATCGGGCCCACCGTATGGGAGCTCGAGGGACCCACTCCGATGGAGAACAGGTCGAAGGCCGAGACGTACGCAGTCACTCGTCCAGGGTACGCCGCCTTCCCCTCTTCAGTTCACCCCCATTAACCTGATCGCATGAGTGATGACACCGGGATCCTGCTGTTCCTCGCGGCGGGCGCGCTCGTGCTCGTGCTGATCGTCGTGTTCGGCGTTCTCAGCTCGCGCAAGAAGAGCAAGGCGACGACCCGCACCTGGAGCGTGCGCACCGGGTGGATCGGCGAGCAGCCGTTCCTGGAGAGCAGCGACCTGGCACCGGATGACAAGCGCCAGGAGGAGCTGTTCCGGCAGACCTACCCGATCGGCGGGACCGTCACGGTCGCGATCACCGATGATCAGGGAGAACGCGCCGAGCATGAGGTGCACGTCTCGCGGATCGGACGCAGTCTGCGTGCCGGTTTCCCGCAGGCGAAGATCGGCCTGAGCGCCTACTTCCGCGAATGGGAGGGAAGCGAGTTCCCCGCCGTCTTCCCGGTGAAGGGGTCCGACAAGATCGTCGAGATCGCGCTGGATGCCGACGGCGTCACGGCCAGGGATGCCGCAGGGACGACCGTGTTCACCTCGCCCTGGTCGACGCTGCTGTTCTCGAACGGACCCGACATCGTGCTCGCGGGCGGCACCGGTAAGACCGTGCGCGTGGAGTACAAAGACGGCGACGCTCTCGAGGAACTGCTGATCAAGTACGGCACGCTGAAGCAGATGCACTTCTGAGGCCGCGTCAAGCCCCTTCATCCGGTGCGGTTGCGACGGCATCCTGATGGCGACGACATCGCGAAAGGGACGATCATGACGAACAGCACACCCGAGCAGGAACCGTCTCCCGAGACGCAGGCTCCCACACCCACACCCTCATCGGGCGCCGATGCGGGAGAAGTGACGGCGGAGTCGCCCGCGCCGGATGCCTCCCCCGCACAGGCCGAGTCCGCTGAGCAGGCAGACCCCGATGAGGTGCCGAGCACCGAGCAGTTGCAGGAGCCGAGCACCGAGAAGGCTCCGGGCGAGGAACCCAAAGCACCCCAGCGCGACGAGGCCGAGCCCGATCATGAGGCCGTCGGCATCGGCGTGATCGACACCGAGGAGCCGCAGGCCGACTGAGCGTCGCCCCGGCGAGTGAGCGTCGCCCCGGCGACCCGGAGCGAGTCGGGTCCGCGACTACTCGACGAGCTTGCCCGTGGTGTCGACCTCGCGCATGAGCTCGGCGATCTCGGGCGAGATCTCAGGGATCGCCTCCCGGGTCACGCCGTCCTTCGGCGACCACACCAGGTTCACCTGCAGCGTGGGATCACTGTCGGGGAAGTCGCTGCGGTTGTGGCATCCGCGCGTCTCGCGACGCTCCAGTGCGGCCTCGAGCGTGGCGCGGGCGGCGAGCGCTGAGGCCTTGAGGTCGAACGCGTGCGCGAGGTCCTGGAAGCCCGCGATGTCGGGGTGGATGCCGATGTCCTCCATGCGTCCCTCGATCATGTCGAGGTCGGCGAGGCCTGCCAGCAGCCCCTCCTCCGAGCGCACCACACCGGCGTACCGGGTCATGAGGTTGCGGATCGCACGCTGCAGGGCACGCACGTTCTCGCGTCCTTCCGCGGCGAGCAGGTCATCGATCTCGGCGCGGGCCTCGGCGACCGCCGACGCCGAGCGACGCTGGGCGTCGAGACCGGCCGCATGCTCCATGGCCGCCTGTCCGACGATGCGCCCGTAGACGAGAAGCTCGATGAGCGAGTTCCCGCCCAGGCGGTTCGCGCCGTGCAATCCGCTGGAGGCCTCACCGATCGCGTAGAGCCCGTCGACGTCGGTCTGGTGGTCCTCCGATCGCACCCAGACGCCGCCCATCGAATAGTGCGCGGTCGGGGCGATCTCGATCGGATCTGTCGTGATGTCGAGCATCTGCAGCTCCATCATCGTCTGGTAGACGCGGGGCAGACGGGTCATGATCGTCTCTCGGGGCAGGTGCGACACGTCGAGCCAGACGCCGCCGTTCTCGGTGCCGCGTCCTTCCTGGATCTCGGTGTACGCGGCGAGCGCGACGCGGTCCCTGGTCGACAGCTCCATCCGCTCGGGGTCGTACTTCGCCATGAACCGCTCGCCGAGAGCGTTGCGCAAGATGCCGCCTTCCCCGCGAGCCGCTTCGGAGATCAGGGTGCCCGCTGCACTCTCCGGCTCGATGATGCCGGACGGGTGGAACTGCACGAGCTCGGGGTCGCGGAGCCTGGCGCCCGCATCGACGGCGAGACGGAAGGAGTCGCCCGTGTTCTCGTCGCGGCGGGAGGAGGTGCGCCGCCAGATGCGATTGTGTCCGCCGGCGGCGAGGATGACGGCGTCGGCGTGGATGAGGTAGCGGGTGCCGTCGGCCTGGTCGAAGCCGTAGGCCCCGAACACCACGTTGTCGCGCACGAGCAGGCGCGTGATGTAGACGTGGTCGAGGATCGGGACCTCGAGCTGCTCGGCCTTGCGCACCAGAGTGCGCTGGATCTCCAGGCCCGTGTAATCGCCGGCGAAGGCCGTGCGGCGGAAGGTGTGCGCACCGAAGAAGCGCTGGGAGATGCGACCGTCGTCTTCGCGGGCGAAGTCCATGCCCCAGCGCTCGAGGTCGCGGATGCCGCGTTCGGCGCCCTGCGTGACGATCTCGACCGTGTGCGGGTTGGCGAGCAGGTAGCTCTCCTTGATGGTGTCGGCAGCGTGCTGCTGCCAGCTGTCACCCGCGTCCATGGTGCCGAGCGCCGCGTTGATGCCGCCGGCGGCGAGCGAGGTGTGCGCATCCTGCCTCGGGCGTTTGCCGACGGCGAGCACGTCGACGCCATGTTCGGCGATCTCGATCGCCGCCCGCAGCCCGGAGCCGCCGGTGCCGATGACGAGGACCGTGGTGGATATCTGTCGTTCGCGCGTAGCCATGCGATCCACGCTAGTTAGGCGACCCTAATAACTCCAATGCATAGTTCGACTGGAAACGATGCGGGTAGGCTATGGCCATGAACCTCGAGCAGCTCCGCGGGTTCGTCGAGGTCGCGCGTCTCGGACACTTCACCCGCGCCTCCGAGCACCTGCACCTGGCACAGCCGTCGCTGAGCAGGCAGATCTCGACGCTCGAACGCGAGCTCGGCGCCGAGCTGTTCCACCGCGCACGCGGCCACATCGCCCTCACGGCTGCGGGCGAGACGCTGCTCCCCCGCGCACAGCGCATGCTCGCCGAGGCCGATGCCATCCGCGACGAGATGGGCGAGTTGGCAGGACTCCGCCGCGGACGCGTACGCCTGGGTGCGCCGCCCACGCTCTGTATCAGCCTGGTCGCCGAGGCGATCCGCTCCTTCCACGCGAGTCATCCGGGCGTCGATCTGCATCTGACCGAGAGCGGTTCCCGCCGGCTCGTCGAACAGCTCGCCGTCGGCGCCGTCGACATCGCCCTCATCACCGAATCCGACGGCCCACCGCCCTCGGGCTTCAGCCTCACGCGCACCCCGCTGCTCGCCGAAGAGCTCGTCGTGATCTCCGCCGCCGCCGAGCCGCCGGTCTCGACCATGCCCGCGATGAGCCTCGCCCACCTCGCCACGCTCCCGCTGATCGCTCTCGACGAGACCTACGAGCTCCGTGCGACGACCGATGCCGCTTTCCGCTCGGAGGGGCTCCGGCCCACCCACGTGCTCGAGGGCGCCGAGATGGATGCGGTGCTGCGCTTCGTCGAGCGCGGTGTCGGTGTCGCGGTGGTCCCGGCGATGGTGCTGCTCGATCGGCCCGCCCTGCGGTCGGTTCGACTGACGCATCCGATGATGACCCGCACCGTGAGCCTCGCCCACCGTGCGGATGTGACCCCTGCCGTCGCCGTCGCCGCGATCCGCGAGGTCATCGTCGCCACGGCCGCTGAGGTCGCGCACCGCGACCCGGCCATCACGAGCCTGCTCTGAACGCAGAAACGGCCCCCACCGAAGTGGAAGCCGTTCCTTTACTGTCTCAACACAGTGTGCGCCCGAAGGGACTCGAACCCCTAACCTTCTGATCCGTAGTCAGATGCTCTATCCATTGAGCTACGGGCGCCCAGCCCGCTCAGCGGGCCGTAGAACAGCCTACAACAGTCGCGACGGGAAAGCGAAACGAGGCCTCACTCGTCGGCCGAGGCCGCCTTCTGCTGCTTCTTCCGCCGCTTGGCCTTGGCTCTCTGCTCCGACGAGAGCGCCTGCAGATCGACGAGCCGAAGCGCCTGCATCCGCGCTTCGCGCATGCGGTTGTAGTCGGGGTCCTGATCGGGACGCATGCCTTCGACGCGCAGGCGACGGTCGAGGTTGTGGCGCACGTCGGCCCAGGCGGCGTCTCTCGCCTCCTCGACGATCTCGGCGAGGCGCTCGCGGTCCTGCATGATCTCGCGCAGACGCACGGCCACACCGGTGGACTGCTTGGCCCGACGGCGGAGGTTGCGCACATCGCGGTCACGATAGTCGTGCGTTCCCACCGGATCGGAGTGCCGACCTCTCGCGCGTTTGCGGAGGGCGGTGACGGTGGCCGCAGCCTCTTCCGATTCCTCGGCCATGGCGCGAAGCGCCTCACGCGCATCGTCGATGTACTTGTCCATGTCGAAGACACCGTCTTCGGCGATGGTGCCGATGAGGATGTGGTTCTTCACCGCGAGGCGCGCAGCAGCGGTCGCGATCGCAACGCCTTCGGCGATGGCATCCGCTGTCCGTCCCACCGGTACCTCCTCTCCTTGAGCGTACCGGTATCACTGCGGCCCGGTGTCGGCCAGAATGGTTCGGAATCAGCTTGCCCCACCCATCCGACATCCGCGGGTTCGCACCCGGATCGCGCGCCGCAGGAGCCACATGAAGCACCTCGACCTCACCGGCAGCACCACCGTGATCACCGGAGCCGCCAACGGGATGGGCGCCGATATCGCGCGTCTGCTCGCCGGTCGAGGAACGCACCTCGCGCTCATCGATCACGACGCTGCGGCGCTCGCGACCATCGCCGCGGAACTCACCGACGTCCACGTGACGACGCACGTCGTCGACCTGCGCGATGACGACGCCGTGTTCGCCGCCGCCGCAAGCATCGCCGAGGGGCACCCGCGCATCAATGCCCTGATCACGTGCGCCGGATCATCGATGCTCGGCGACATCGACCAGCTCACGATGGAGGAGATGCGCTGGCTCACCGATGTGAACCTGTGGGGCACGGTCTCTATCACCAAGGCGCTCCTCCCCGCGCTCCGCGCAGCTCCGGCCGCGCACATCACGCACCTGGCCAGCGTCTACGCACTCGCCGCCCCCGCCGGACGCATCCCCTACGCCGTGAGCAAGTTCGCCGTGCGCGCCTTCTCCGAGGCACTGCGGCATGAGCTGGAGGGCACCTCGGTCAGCGTC
>NZ_JAGYWT010000770.1:0-747 GCF_019279095.1 Microbacterium sp. BF1
CCGACCTCGCGACCACCGCGCGCAGTCGCCGCCTCGACACCCTGACCGTCGAGAAGATCAACGGCGAGGGCGTCTACGGCACGGGACTCGCCCTCACCCTGCAGGAGGCCGGCTTCGTGGCGACTCCGCGCGGGTACACGCTCCGCAAGGCCGTCTGAGCGATGCACCTACGCTGGAAGCCATGATCCGAGAGTTCGCGACCGGCATCCGCACCCTGCTGCGCGGGTTCGGGCTGTGGCGCACCAGGCCCGGTCTCATGATGCTCGGGCTGATCCCCGCGATCATCGCCGTGGTCGTGCTCGCGGCCGCCCTCATCCCGCTGGTGCTCAGCATGCCGTCGCTGTCCGCCTGGCTGACCCCGTTCGCCGAGGGGTGGTTCGAGCCGTGGAGGGGTCTGCTGCGCGCCGCCGTGGGCCTCGTGATCGTGGCGGCCGCACTCGCGCTCGCCAGCGTCGTCTTCAGTGCCCTGACCCTGACCATCGGCGACCCCTTCTACCAGCGCATCTGGCACGCGGTCGAGGTCGACCTGGGCGAGGCGCCTCCGGCGGACGGCGGCAGCTTCTGGACAACGCTCGGCGAGGGGCTCCGGCTGATCCTGCTCGGCATTCTGATCGCGATCCTCGTGCTCCTGATCGGCCTCATCCCGGCGGTCGGCGGGTTCCTCGGCGCCATCTCCGGTGTGGTGCTCACCGGTCGGTTGCTCGCCCGCGAGCTCACGGGGCGCGCCTTCGACGCGCGCGAGCTCAG
>NZ_JAGYWT010000771.1:0-747 GCF_019279095.1 Microbacterium sp. BF1
GCGCCGTAGAGGGCCGGACGCGCGTTGTCGCTCATTCCGCCGTCGACGCTGATGTAACGGCGCACGGCTCCGGAATCGATCGTCACGTCCTTCGTGGTGCCGACCTCGTAGATCGTCACACCGGCCGTGCCGACGATGGCGCGCCCCGGTTCGAACGACAAGGCCGGGACGGGGATGCCCCTGGCCGCGCAATCCTCGGCCACCGCGGTGACGATGGCGGCCGCCAGTCCCTCGATCGGAGTCGGGTCGTCGACCCGCGTGTAGGCGATGCCGAAGCCGCCGCCGAGGTTGAGCTGCGGCACCGGTCCGTCCGCGAGCAGGGACGCGTGCAGGTCGAGCACGCGGGACGCCGATTCGCGGAAACCTGCGACGCCGAAGATCTGCGAGCCGATGTGGCAGTGCAGGCCAGCGAACACCAGGCCGGGAATCTCGCGGATGCGTGCCACCGCCCGCTCGGCGTCCGGGAAGGGGAAGCCGAACTTCTGGTCCTCGTGCGCCGTGGCGAGGAAGTCGTGGGTCTCGGCGTGGACGCCGCTGATCACGCGCACCAGCACACGCTGCGTCGCTCCGGTGCGGGCGACGATGGCCGCGAGCCGCTCGATCTCGATGGCGCTGTCGACGATGATCGTGCCCACGCCCACCTCGACCGCCCGCTCGAGCTCGGCCACCGACTTGTTGTTGCCGTGGAAACCGAGAGAGGCCGGTGCGACTCCGGCGGCGAGGGCGACGGCGAGCTCTCCCCCGGTG
>NZ_JAGYWT010000772.1:0-746 GCF_019279095.1 Microbacterium sp. BF1
GTCGTATAGATGAGGCGTCTGATCTCCGGCGGGAACTTCAGGAACGGCACGAACTCGCCCCACGCGCTCTCCCACATCTGGATCATCGCCGGATACAGGCTCCGCCATTGCTCGGCGAACTCCGCGAACCTCGCCTCGGCCGCTGCGACGGTCGGAGCGGTATAGACCTCGCGGAGCTGCCTGGTGATCTTGGACCAGTACTTCTTCGACGCGTATCGAAGTGAGTTCCGCACGAGATGCACGACACACTGCTGCACCGTTGCGAGGGGCCAGATCGCGGTGATCGCATCGGGGAGGCCTTTGAGTCCGTCGCAGCAGACGATGCAGACATCGGCGACACCACGGTTGCGCAGCTCCGTGAGCATGTTCATCCATTGCTTCGCACCCTCCCCGCCGGTCGGTCCCATCCACAACCCGAGAACGTCACGATGCCCCTCCAGATCGATGCCGACAGCGACGTAGACAGGCCGGTTGGCGACCTGCCCGTCGCGGACCTTGATCACGAGCGCGTCGATCAGCACCACCGGATAGATCGCATCGAGAGGACGGGCTTGCCATTCCTGCATGTCGCCGAGCACCTTGTCCGTCACGGTCGACACCAGATCACGAGAGACGTCGGATCCGTAGAGGTCAGAGAGGTGCTTAGCGATATCGCCGGTGGTCATGCCCTTCGCATACAGAGAGATCACCGCCTCGTCGAACCCCGCGATTCGGCGTTGATGCTTGGGCACCACCACCGGCGCGAA
>NZ_JAGYWT010000773.1:0-746 GCF_019279095.1 Microbacterium sp. BF1
CGGCGCGGTCGTGTCAGCGGCGGCATCCGTCACCGGCTGAGCGGCGATCTGTGCGGCCTCGGTGGACGGCGTGGCGTCGTTCGACGCGGATGCCGACTGGTCCTGGGGGTTGTCTTCGTTCATGGTGTGTGCTCCTTCGACGACCATTTCAGAATGACGCCTGTATCTGTGCGTTCCTTATGCCGAAGATGAGTTTCAGCTATGGCCTTAGCCTGTTCTTCATGAGTGTCATTCCCGGCGCATGGCGTCGTACCGCAGCGGGGGCAGGTCTGCTCGCTGCCGACGGAACCGTCGCGCCCACCATCTTCGCAGAGATGTCGGCAGCGGCGGCTCGAACCGGGGCGATCAATCTCGGCCAGGGCTTCCCCGACGAGGACGGTCCCGCAGAGGTGCTGGAGGCGGCGCGAGCCGCCATCGCGAGCGGAGCCAATCAGTACCCGCCCGGTCGCGGCACACCGGATCTCCTCGATGCCATCAGCGAGCATCAGCGGCGCTTCTACGGGCTCCGTGTCGATCCTTCCAGCGAGGTGATCGTGACGGCCGGAGCGACGGAGGCCCTGACCGCGACCCTGCTGGCGCTGATCGACGGCCCCGAAGACGAGGTCGTCGTGTTCGAGCCCTACTACGACTCCTATGCCGCCGCCGTGGCCCTCGCGGGGGCACGGCTGCGCACGGTTCCGCTGCGCGCGCCGGACTTCCAACCCGACCTCGAGCGGCTCGCCGCGACGGTGAGCGATCGCACCAGG
>NZ_JAGYWT010000774.1:0-742 GCF_019279095.1 Microbacterium sp. BF1
GCACGCCGCACCCCGCGCGAGCTCTCGGGCGGACAGCGGCAGCGCGTCGCGATCGCCAGGGCCCTCGCGATCGATCCGGAGGTCGTGGTGCTCGACGAGGCCGTGTCGGCGCTGGATGTCACGGTGCAGGCACGCATCCTCGAACTGCTCACCTCGTTGCAGGCGGAGCTCGCGCTCACATACCTGTTCATCTCGCACGACCTCGCCGTCGTGCGCAGGATCAGCCACACGGTCTCGGTCATGCGCCGTGGCCGGATCGTGGAGGAGGAACAGACGGAGGACCTCTTCCGCGATCCGCAGCACGAGTACACCAGGGAGCTGCTGGCCGCGGTCCCCGGACGAACGGAGAACCTCGTATGACCACCGCCCCCACCGTCGCCTTCTTCACCCGCCTGCTCGACGACGCGTCCGCGGCTTCGCGGTACGCGCTGGCGACCGCACAGATCCAGCAGGCGGAGCGGCACGGGATCGGGAGGGCCTGGGTCGCCCAGCATCACTTCCACGCGGCGGAGGGAGGCCTGCCGTCGCCGCTCGTCTTCCTCGCGCACGTGGCCGCCGCGACCAGGGACATCCGCCTCGGCACCGGGGTGATCACCCTGCCCTTGGAGGATCCGGTGCGCGTGGCCGAAGACGCCGCCGTCGCCGATCTGCTCTCCGGGGGGCGTGTGGATCTGGGACTCGGCAGCGGCGGCACCCCCTCGTCGTTCGTGCCCTTCGGGGAGGACGTGCGCGACAAAGCGCC
>NZ_JAGYWT010000775.1:0-741 GCF_019279095.1 Microbacterium sp. BF1
AGCTCGAGCTGTCCGACCTGTTCGACGCCCTCGCCGCCGTCACGCGCACGATCACCGCCCGCCCCGCCCCTGCAACCGAGGAGCCCTCCACATGAGAATCCTCCGCACGATCCCCGAGGTCAGAGCCGCTATCCGCGAAGCGAGGGTCGGGGGCGCGACGATCGGTCTCGTGCCCACGATGGGTGCCTTCCACGACGGGCACCTGTCGCTGATGCGGGCCGCGCGCGCGGCATCCGACCTGGTCGTCGTCTCGCTCTTCGTCAATCCGACCCAGTTCGGCGCGAACGAAGACCTCAGCGCCTACCCGCGCGATGAGGCACGCGATGCCGCGCTCGCGGAAGCTGCAGGCGTCGACATCCTCTTCGCTCCCGCACCGTCGGAGATCTACCCCGAGGGGTTCGCGACGAACATCCACGTCGCGGGCCTCACCGACGTGCTCGACGGTGCGAGCCGTGGGGCGCACCACTTCGACGGGGTCGCCACGGTCGTCACGAAGCTGTTCGGCATCGTCCGGCCCGACACCGCCTACTTCGGGCAGAAGGACGCGCAGCAGGTGCTCGTGGTCCGCCGTGTCGTGCGGGACCTCGACCTCGACGTGCGGATCGTCGCCTGCCCGATCGTGCGGGAAGCCGACGGGCTCGCCATGAGCTCGCGCAACGTGTACCTCGACCCCGCCGCCCGTGTGCAGGCGACCGCGCTCAACCGTGCCCTCGACGCGGGCGCCGCGGTGTTCGAGGCGGG
>NZ_JAGYWT010000776.1:0-738 GCF_019279095.1 Microbacterium sp. BF1
TGGGCCGCCCCCTTCATTCGGTCCGGTCGCTGTGCGAGTCGTCGGTTTCCGATTGATGGGTGCATTGCCGAGCGTAGTCGACGGGTGCGAGGTAGCCGAGCGATGAATGCCGGCGGTCGTGGTTGTATTCGGTCTTCCAGTCGCCGATCACGACCTGGGCGTGGAGCAGCGAGTAGAAGCTGTTGATGTTCAGGCACTCGTCGCGGAGCCTGCTGTTGAACGACTCGACGTACCCGTTGTGCCAGGGCGAGCCGGGCGGGATGTAGAACAGGCCGGTGCGGGTGCCGGCCCAGTCGGCCATCGCGTCGCTGATGAACTCGGGGCCGTTGTCGGATCGGAGCACCGCGGGGGCGCCGCGGACGGCGACGAGGTCCTCGAGGTGGGCGGTGAGCCGGTCCGCGGTGATCGACCGTTCGACGAGCCCGCCGATGCACTCGCGGGTGTGCTCGTCGACGATGGAGCAGATCTTGATCGGACGGCCCTGCTCGTCCGCGTCGAACTGGAAGTCCACCGCCCACACGAGGTTCGGTGCGACCGCTGCCGGGGCGTCGACGGTCGAAGACCCAACGCGTTTGCGGCGACGCCGCTGCGGGACGCGCAGCCCTTCCTCGCGCCAGAGCCGTTGGATCTTCTTGTGGTTCACGACCCACCCCTCGCCGCGGGCATCGTGGTAGGCCCTGCGGTATCCCCACCGCGGGTGCTTCTTCGCATACGCCCGCAGCCAGTCCCGCAACGCCA
>NZ_JAGYWT010000777.1:0-737 GCF_019279095.1 Microbacterium sp. BF1
AGCGGCACGGGCGAAGATCTGCTCGAGCGCACTCTGCCACCCGTCCATCTCCTGCCGCACGCGCGCGGCGAGCGCATCGTTCCGGGCTCCGAGCGCCCAGGCCTGCACCCAGATGAGGGTGACGTCGTCGCGGTCGGCATCGAGGAGCGTCTCGATGAGTCGCAGCAGGCTCTCGCGCAGGTCGTCGGTGTCGTCGAACGCGGCGATCACCTCTTCGCGCTCGGCCGCCACGATCAGCCCGAAGACGTCGGCGACGAAGGTGTCCATCCCCGGCCGGTAGTGCGCCACGAGTGCGGGGGTGACCCCGACGCGAGCCGCGACCGCGCGGACGGTGAGGCTCTCGAGTCCGCTCTCGCGGGCAAGGCCGATCGCACCGTCGAGGATCGACTGATCGCGCTCCTCCGGCGACATCCGCCGAGTGGACGTACCTGTTGACGTGGTCTTCATCAGGGGTTACCGTAACACCTGTTGATCGCATGTTCAATAGACGAACCGGCAGCAGCGAGGAGATCACGATGAGCTGGCGCATGCCCACCGAGACCGCACGTCACGAGCGCACCTGGATGGCGTTCCCCGCGGAGGGCGAGACCCTCGGTGACACCGACGCCGCCCGCGAGGAGGGCTACGCCACCTGGACCGCCGTCGCCCACGCCGTCGCCGAGTTCGAGCCCGTGTCGATGCTGGTCGATCCGAGCGAGGTCGCCAGGGCCCGGCGCATGCTCAGCAGCAGCATCGAG
>NZ_JAGYWT010000778.1:0-735 GCF_019279095.1 Microbacterium sp. BF1
CGTGACGCTCGTCATCGCGCCGGCGCACATGCGCTCGACGGCGAGGCCGGGGACCGTCTGGGGCAGCCCGGCCAGGATCGCCACGGAGCGGCCGAGCGTGAGGCCCTGATCTCCCGTCTGCGACGTCGCGGCGATCGCGACGTCATCGATGCGGTCGGTGGGGACCGCCGCGTTCCGCTCCAGCAGGCCGATGGTCGCCTTGACGGCCAGGTCATCTGCGCGGGTGTTCCAGTACATGCCTTTTTCGCCGGCGCGCCCAAAGGGGGTGCGTACTCCATCGACGAAGAAGACGTCCGAGATCTCGGCCACTCTGCCTCCAAGTTAGTGCGTGGCCTCAGTCTATGAAGCCCGCGAAACGGGGAGGAATCGGTTGGGTCGAACCTACGAAGCGGGTGCGGGGGTCGTGTCGGGCGTTTGCGCCGCCTCTACAAAGGCGGTGGCGATCTTCTGTGCGGTCTGTGCAATCTGCCAGGGTCGCGCGCCCAGGGCGGCCAGAGCAGCGCCGATCTCCTCCGCGGTCTCGCCGGGCAGATCCCAGGCCACGCGACGGAGGTACTCCGGAGTGAGGAGGTTCTCCGTCGGCATCCCCAGCTCCTCGGCCGCGGCCTCGACGACGGGGCGGGCGGCCTTCAGACGCGCATCCGCCTCGGGGTTCCGATCAGCCCAGGCGCGCGGCGGAGGAAGAGTGTCGCTCGGGACGCGTTCGCGAGGGAGCTCCTCCGACGCCCGGCCATC
>NZ_JAGYWT010000779.1:0-734 GCF_019279095.1 Microbacterium sp. BF1
CGCACCGACGGCGACATCGCCCTCGACGACGCCGAGCTCATCGACGTGCTCCCGCCCTTCGCGGGCGGCTGACAGCGCACCACGTGCATGACCGCCGGCCACCTGCATGATCGCCGGCCGGCGTTTCCTCCTGCATGCGGCAAAACCTCATGCAGGTGACGTGTCGAGTACGGCGATGGTGCGACGGGCTCAGCCGCCGATGCCCTTCCACGACGACGTCCCGTCGACCTCGAGCTGACGCTTCCACACCGGCAGGTCTGCCTTGATCGCCTCGATGACGGCCCGGCACACCTCGAACGCCTCGGCGCGGTGCTCGGAGGCGACCGCGATCACGACGGCCGCGTCGCCGACGTCGAGGCGTCCGATGCGATGGCTCACCGCCACCACGGCGGGGGCCTCCGCTCCGGCACCGGCCTCCTGGGCGATCCTTCGCAGTGCCGCCTCCGCATCGGGGTGCGCGCTGTACTCCAGTCCGACCACGGGCGTCTCGGCGTCCGGGTCGTTGTCGCGCACGCGACCGACGAAGGTCGTCACCGCTCCCAGCCGGGGATCTTCGACCGCCGCCAGGTGTGCATCCAGATCGAGTCGCGCTTCCGAAACCGCTGCGATTCGCACGTCGTTCATGAGTGGTCTCCGCCCTCCACCTGATCCAGGATGTGCGCGGCGACGCCGAGCACCACGGGTACGCCGGAGGCGACAGCGCGGGTCGAGCCGGGCAGGTTCACCACGAGCAT
>NZ_JAGYWT010000078.1:0-7615 GCF_019279095.1 Microbacterium sp. BF1
ATCCGTAGAGGTCAGAGAGGTGCTTAGCGATATCGCCGGTGGTCATGCCCTTCGCATACAGAGAGATCACCGCCTCGTCGAACCCCGCGATTCGGCGTTGATGCTTGGGCACCACCACCGGCGCGAATGTCCCCGCCCGGTCCCTCGGGACCTGGATCGTGAGATCGCCGATCTCGGTCCGCACCGTCTTCGGCGTGGATCCGTTCCGACTGTTCGGCGTCTGCTTCCCGACCCGGTCGCCCGGGTCGTAGCCGAGGTGTTCGGTCAGCTCCGCTTCCAACGCGGACTGCAGTACCTGCCGGGTCAGCCCCGTCAGCAGCCCGTCCGGGCCAGTCAGCTCGATCCCTTGACCACGAGCGGCGGCCACGAGTTGCTCCGCGACCGCAGTGACATCCGGCGGCGCAGGAAGGATCTCCCCGGTCCGCAGATCGACGGTCTCGGATTGCTCAGTTGGTGTCTTCAATTCAGTGCTCATGACGTGATTCATCTTCCCGTCCGACCGAAGCCGAACCGATCACGCCGAACCCCTCACACACAAACTTCCCGACAGACCCGGACCTGAACACCGCCGACATCGTGGTGCTCATGAGGCCGGGACTCACACTGCATTCCACGCCCCGCGGAGAGGTTCTGGAGTGGTCGTTCCCGAATCCAGAGTCGTGGGACGCCGACGCAGTACGCCCGCTGCGCCAGGCCGTATCCGAGAAGATCCAGACCACACTTCTCAACCGTTGAGCTGATCGGAGCGGGAACGCCAAAGCTCAGCACTCGTCCACCGAATACGCCTGCCGAAACCCTCTTACGGCGCACGTTTCTGGATCCCTGTCAGCGGCTGCACGGGTCGCCTCGCCGCAAACGATCGTTTTCGGTGACCAGCGTGCTGAACGAGTGGCAGGCTCGGAGAGTAAGCCGAACGGGGACAGATAATAGGTACGAGCTTGAGCCAAGCTGTGTCGGCCAGCTTGGTTCCCGTAAGGCCGAGCAACCCCACGCACGATGACATTCGAACATCGGAAATGCTATGCAAAAGACCTCACTCATCGCCCTCGCGCGACACGAACTCTCTCAGGCGAAGGAAGCGTCCAGTGGTAGAAGCGCGAAGACCGTCTTCGGAGGACACGAGCATCAACTCCGACAAACGCTTATTGCTCTCAAGGCCGGCGAAAGCCTGGCTGAGCACGAAAGCTCCGGAGAGGCAACCCTGCAAGTCCTCGAGGGCCGCGTCCTGCTCAGATTCGGAGACCTGTCGTGGAACGGATCTCCCGGTGACCTCCTCATCATCCCGGACGGGCTCCACTCACTCGACGCCATCGAGGACTCAGTCATCCTCCTGACCGTCGTTAAGAAGCACTGAAGCAGGTTGCGTACGGATCGTGGGAACTCCGCAGTACGGTGCACTTGATCCTCTCGCGCTCATCCATGATGAGCTGATACACGATTCCACCAACAACGCGCTGCGAGAGCAGGGCATGGACCCCATTTACACGGTGGGTGCCGCTGCGCGCGTGGCCGTCATTGGCCAGGCGCCGGGACGCCGCGCGCAGGCAAGTGGGGTGCCGTGGGACGACGCCAGTGGTGCCACCCTCATGCAGTGGCTTGGTGTCACCGAAGGACAGTTCCGAGACCCGGACAATTTCGCTCTCTTGCCGATGGACTTCTACTACCCCGGCCCCGGTCGCAGCGGGTCGGGAGATGCGCCGCCGCGTCGAGGCTTCGCGGCCAGGTGGCATCCGCCGCTCTTCGCGTTGATGCCTGATATTCGTTTGACTTTGTTGATCGGATGCTACGCACAGCAGGCGTACTTGCCGATTGCGAAGACCGCGACGCTGACCGCGACGGTACGGAATTATCAGCAGTTTCTTCCTGAGCTGTTCCCTCTAGTGCACCCGTCGCCGCTCAACTTTCGTTGGCACGCGAGGAACCCGTGGTTCGCCGCAGACGTCGTGGAAGATCTCCGTTGGCACATCGAGACCGCGTTGCGGTGAAACCGTTTCTGGGGGTGAATCAATCGCTGATGCCCGCGCACTACATCGGGTCGCGCCGGCCCGTGATGTCCTCCCGCACTGCGATCGTGATCTCAGGGCTCGCGCCGGCACCGCCGAGTCCGCCCCGGGTGTGGGGACCCGCACCTCGCCCCTGACGACAAGCCCCCCTGTCGTCAGGGGCGAGTCGTTGCGGGTCTGCGCCAGCTGACGGGGAGGTCGCGCATCACGAGGGCACTGTCGATCTGCGCAGCCCCTCGCGGAAGCCCGTCGAAGAACGACGACCCGACCTCGTTCACGCGCCCCGCCTCCGCGACCCACCGCGTCGTCGACAGCTCCACCGCCTCCGCTCCTCTGCCGTCCCGCCGCGGCGACCAGCCGATCGAGCCCGCACGGTAGAACTGCGAGGCGTCCTCGACCGTCGGGAAGAGCGTGCTCTCCCATCCGTCGGTCACCTCGACGTCAGCGAACACGCTCGCGTCGGACGCCTCCATCCCGACCCGGAACCGGGCGCCGGTCTCCTCGATCACGAACCGTGCGCGCCGCTGGATTCCCGGGAAGAACCTGCCGCCCCCGACAACCGGAACGATGTCGGAGGAGTGCCGTTCGATGACGTACACGCCCGTGCGCGTCGCCCCACCCTCATCCCACTCGACCGCGAATCGGTGCGCGGCGTTCTCCGTGGAGATGCCCCAGCGCGGACGCACCCAGCCGGGACGCAACTCCGTCAGCGCGATCAGGCACACTCCCCCGACGGCGCTCCCGTCGACGAGTTGGGGTCGAAAGGGGGCAGGGATGATCCCGCCCGCGACCGCGGGATCGACCCGATAGGTCAGCAGCAGACGGCGCCGCATCCGGCCACGGAGAGTGCGCAGGAGAAGGTTCATGCCTTCAATTTAACAGCTTCGCTAAATAGCTACAAGCCTTCGGCGAGAGAGGGGCCGGCCACTCGGCCGTCAGGCTCCGAGCCGCTTGAGGGCGTTGGCGACGACGTGCTTCGCGGATGCCGCCGCACGTCCGACGACCTCGGCCGCATGGGTGGCGCTTTCGTTGAGCGGGATGCCCGGGTAGACGATGTCGGGGGCACCGTCGCCGAAAGCGTCGACCAGGAACGGCACCAGCCAGTCGTCCACGGCCTCGAGCGGCTCGACCGCGAGACTGTAGAAGCGTCGCTGGCCGTCTTCGCGCACGGTGACGAGCTCGGCGTCGCGCAGCACCTTCAGGTGCTTGGACACGGTGGGCTGGCTGATGCCCAGATCGGCGACGATCTGGCTGACGCTCGTGCCCGCCTCTCCTTCGGTCGTGCGCCGCAGCAGGAGCTGGAGGATGTCTCGCCTCGTACCGTCTGCGATCACGTCGAAGATGTCCGTCATGAGTTCAGGGTAGTCGTCCCCGGCACGGAGTACCATGACGAAGGCTCGGCGACAGGCGCCGTGCGGCCGCTGTGCGCGGCCGAAGGAGAAACCACAGGGGGCAGCGATGTCGGGCATCGTTTCGGCGTCGTCCCCGCGGCAGAGCCTCAAGAGCGCGGCTGGTTGGGTCAAGCACCTCGTCACCTCTTCGCCGTCACGCTTCGCGATCGTCATCTTCGCGCTGCTGATCCTGGTCTTCACCGTGCTTCTCTCCCTGCCGATCGCCTCCGCGAGCGGAACCGTGACGCCGCTGAGCGATGCCCTCTTCACCGCCGTCTCCACCATCTGCGTCACCGGACTCGCGACCGTCGACATGGCCAACTACTGGTCGCCGTTCGGTCATGTCGTGGTGTTCCTCGGCGTGAACATCGGCGCACTGGGTGTCCTCACCCTCGCCTCACTCATGGGCATGCTGATCTCGAAGCGCCTCGGCCTGCGCGCCAAGCTGATGGCCGCCGGCGACACCAATCCGATGCGGGCGCACGGCGGCGTGGTCAACGAGAGCCAGACCGTGCGGCTCGGCGAGGTCGGCCAGCTGCTGACCACGGTCGCCGTGTCAGCGCTGATCATCGAGGCCTCGCTCGCGATACTCCTCTACCCCGCGCTCGTGATGGCCGAGGTCGACCCGATCGCGGCACTCTGGGAGGCCCCCTACTTCGCGGCGATGGCGTTCACGAACACCGGGTTCGCGCCGAACGACGGCGGCGTCGCCGTGTTCGCCGACGACTACCTCGTGCTCTCGCTCCTCATGGTGGGCGTCTTCCTCGGCAGCATCGGTTTCCCCGTCATCTACACCCTCGCCAAGCACGTCTGGCATGTGAAGCGCTGGTCGCTGCACACCAAGCTCACGCTCGTCACCACCATCCTGCTGTTCATCCTGGGTGCCGCCGTGTTCGTGGTCCTCGAGTTCAACAACCCCAAGACGTTCGGGTCGATGGATGCCACCGACACCACGTTCCAGGCCTTCTTCCTCTCGGCGATGACCCGCTCCGGTGGCTTCAACGTCATCGAGATGGACGATCTGAACGGCTCATCCCTGCTCGCCGCGAGCATGCTGATGTTCGTCGGCGGCGGCTCCGCCTCGACCGCCGGCGGCATCAAGGTGACCACTCTCGCGGTGCTGGCCATCGCGGTGTGGTCCGAGGCCAAGGGGCGCCAGTCGGTCGAGGCCTTCGGTCGCCGCATCCCGAGCGATGTGCAGCGCGTCGCCCTCAGCGTCGTCGCATGGGGCGCAACCATCGTCGCCCTGTCGACGATCGTGATCGCCCAGATCACCAAGGCGGACATCAGCCATGTCCTGTTCGATGTCATCTCGGCGTTCGGCACTGTCGGGCTGTCGACAGGGCTCACCGCAGAGCTCCCCGATTCGGCGTCGTACGTCATGGCCGCGACCATCTTCATGGGCCGCGTTGGTACAGTGACTCTCGCCGCGGCAGTCGCCGCGACATCACGAACGCAGTACTACTCACTGCCCGTGGAAAGGCCGATCGTTGGTTGAAGTCCTCCGGGGCGACGCTCCCGTCCTCGTCATCGGCCTCGGCCGGTTCGGCGCCGCCTGCGCCGGAGAGCTCGACCGCCTCGACCGCGAGGTGCTCGCGATCGACGACAACCTCGAGCTCGTGCAGAAGTGGTCCGAGCGCGTCACGCACACCGTGCAGGCCGATGCGAAGAACATCGATGCCCTCCGGCAGATCGGCGCACAGGACTTCCAGGTCGCCGTCGTCGCGGTGGGTTCCTCGATCGAGGCATCGGTGCTGATCACGGCCAACCTCGTCGACCTGAAGGTGCCGCAGATCTGGGCTAAGGCCGTCTCGCAGTCGCACGGCAAGATTCTCGCCCGCGTCGGCGCCAACCACGTCATCTATCCCGAGCGCGAGGCAGGCGAGCGCGTGGCGCACCTCGTGAGCGGACGGATGCTCGACTTCATCCGCTTCGACGACGACTTCGTCCTCGCCAAGATGTACCCGCCGAAGTTCATCCGCGGTGTCGGTCTGAACGAGTCGGGCGTGCGCTCGAAGTACAAGGTCACCGTCGTGGGCGTGAAGAGCCCCGGCAAGCCGTTCCGCTATGCCGAGGCGAACACGATCGTCACGAACCACGACCTCATCATCGTCTCGGGCACCAACAGCGACATCGAGCGCTTCGCCGGCCTCGATCGCTGACGCCGCCCCGGCTTCGTTTCCCGGCTCCCCCTCGCGGCGGATGTGCGAGGCCTCACAGCCGTGGTGGGATGGGAGTCATGACCGACCCCGCAGCGGCCCCTCCCGTCCTCGCCCTTCGCGGGCTTCGCAAGCAGTTCGGGCAGAAGGTCGCCGTCGACGGTCTCTCCCTCGATGTGCCCGCCGGATCCATGCTCGGCCTGCTCGGCCCGAACGGCGCCGGCAAGACCACGACGCTCGCGATGGCCACGGGCCTGCTGCGTCCGGATGCGGGAACCGCCTGGGTGCTCGGTGCGGACGTGTGGCAGAACCCGGCAGAGGCGAAAGCGCGCATGGGTGTGCTCCCCGACGGCATCCGCATGCTCGACCGGCTGACCGGCGCCGAGCTGCTGCGTTACACCGGGCTGCTGCGCGGAATGGCCGAGACGGACGTCGTCTCGCGGACCGGTGATCTCCTCGATGCGCTGGGGCTCGCCGATGCGCGGGACACGCTCGTCGTCGACTACTCCGCCGGCATGCGCAAGAAGATCGGGCTCGCCTGCGCGCTGATCCACGCACCTCGACTGCTCATCCTCGACGAGCCGCTGGAGGCGGTCGACCCGGTATCAGGCGAGACGATCCGTCAGATCCTGCGCTCCTTCGTCGACGGCGGCGGCACGGTCGTGCTGTCCAGCCACGTGATGGAGCTCGTCGAGTCGATGTGCGACAGGGTCGCCATCGTGGCCGAAGGACGCCTGCTGGCGCACGGCCCGCTCGACGAGGTGCGCGCCGGCCTCTCGCTGCAGCAGCGATTCCTCACGCTCGTGGGGGCGCACGACCTCGGGACGGAGACGCTCGCATGGTTGCGCTCCTCGTAAGCCTGCGCTGGCGGCAGCTGCGTCATCAGCTGTCCCGCAATCCCTGGATGATCGTCACCCTCATCATCACCGGGATGATCGCCCTCGGCCTCCTGGCCGTTCTCACCGCCGGGCTCGTCGCTCTGCGATTCGCCACGCCGGAGGGTGCCGTCACCGCCCTCGTGCTCACCGGGGCCGCGATCGTCATCGGATGGTGGATCGGCTCGATCCTGGTCAGCGCCGACGACTCACTCGCTCCCGAGCGCTTCGCGCTGCTGCCCGTGACCGCGCCCGCACTGCTGCCCGGATTCGTGATCGCAGGGGCCACGACCATCGGCGGCATCGGCACCACGGTCGCACTGCTGCTGATGCTGGTGGGCTGGTCGGTGAGCCTGCCGGCACTGTTCACCGCCCTCCTCATGATCCCCGTGGCCGTCGTTACCTGCGTGCTCGGTGCGCGCGTGGTGAGCGGCCTGCTCGCCGGCTGGCTCGCGCGTCGCAGCACGCGTGATCTGGTGCTGACTCTCGGTGTGCTGCTCGCCGCCTCGTCCGGGCTGATCCTCAACCTCGGGATCGGTGCGCTCACCACGGTGACCGACGTCGGCGGAGCCTTCTCCATGGTCGCGGACATCGTCGGATGGGCACCGCTCGGTGCCGTGTTCGGGGTTTCCGCATCGGCCGCGCAGGGCGACGTCGTCACCGCGGCGCTTCGCCTGGCGATCGCCGTCGCGACGGTCTTCGTCCTGTGGTTCGCGTCGCAGCGCCTTCTGGCCGCGCGTCTCGTCTCGCCGATCCAGAGCAGCGGTGGCGGACGGGTGCGCTCCGGTGGCCTGCTCGATCGGATGCTGCCGGCGAACTCGACCGGTGCGGTCGCTGCACGGTCTCTGCGCTACTTCCGCCGCGATCCGCGACAGCTCGTCAACATCGTGATGCTTCTGCTGCTGCCGGCGATCTTCATCGGTATCGCCCTGATGAACGGCCTGCAGGAGGAGGCGATCGGCTTCGCCCCCGCGATCACCCTGATCCCCGCAATCAACGCCCTCCTCGCCGGAACGATCGTGCAGATGGCGATCGCCTACGACAACGACGCCGTGGCCATGCACATCCTCACCGGAGTCACCGGGGCCGCCGACCGCGCGGGGCGTCTGCTCGGCTTCGGACTGATCGCGGTACCGGTCACGGTCGCGCTGTGCGTGGCAACCTGCCTGCTCGCAGGACGGCCGGAC
>NZ_JAGYWT010000780.1:0-732 GCF_019279095.1 Microbacterium sp. BF1
GCGCTTCCGCGTCGCGCTGGCGAAGCTGCTGCTCGCCGACCCCGCACCGCACCTCGTGGTGCTCGACGAGCCGACCAACAACCTCGACCTCGACACGGTCGCCCAGCTCGTCGAAGCCCTCCGCGCCTACCGGGGCGCGGTGCTCATCGTGAGTCATGACGATGTGTTCCTGCGGCGGCTGGATCTCGACCTGACACTCGAGATCGATGCGGAGGGCGCGCTCCAGAAGGTCTCACTGGAAGCGTGATGCGCGGGAGATCGTAGAAGGAGATAGAAGAAGGCGAGCAGCCCGTCGAAGAGCTAGGGGCGACTCCCCCAGAACCGCCGCACCACTCCCGGTGGCCGTGGCAGGTCCACCGCACGGACCCCTCCATCGCCGGCCGGTGCTGACTCTCGCATGTGACGACTCTACGCACCGCACTCGCGGCTCCCTCAGCGGGAGACGGCGACGAGAGAGATCGTTCTCGTGCTGCGCGCGGTGCTCCTGTGGACTTCGACGGCCTGCAGCACCGGCTTCCATGTCTTGCGCCGCACCCGCCGCTGCGCGACCGCGGTGTCCATTCCGAGGATCGCGAGCCACCCCATCCCGATGGTGGTCGCGACGAGTTCGAGGATGCTCCCGATGTCGGTGCGGAACTGCAGGAGCGAGAGGATGCCGCCGGCCGCCGCGATCGCTGCGGTGGAGACACCGGCGCCGAGCGAAAGCACCCGCAGCCGCCGTCGACCCTCCAC
>NZ_JAGYWT010000781.1:0-731 GCF_019279095.1 Microbacterium sp. BF1
CGCCGGCAGGGCGGGATCGGTGGGCACCGTGTCCGCCTGAGCGGCCGGTGCGGTGATGGCGGCGCCGAGGAGCGCGGTCACCAGAACGGCGACGACTCCCATCGCGACGCGGCGGAACGGTCGTGCGCGCGATTCTTCATCGCGTTCGATTGCATCGAGTCGCTGGACTCGCATGGCGCCTCCCCATAGGCACATGCCGAAATATCGGCGAATGATGGATTCCCTCGCGTCCCCCAAAGACGCATCCGCGCTCAGATTAGCGCACGGTGCCCGCGTGGCGCTATTCGATTTCTCGAATTCGCGATAAAGCGGGTCAGTGCTCCGGCAGGAGGATCGCCGCCAGGTGCGCGCACATGTGCGCTGTCGTGAAGGTCGCCTCCACCGCCGCCCGGCCCGCGACGCCCATCCGCTCGGCGCGATCGCGGTCGTCGACGAGTCCCACCAGGCGATCCGCCAGCGCCTCGGCATCGCCCACGGGGACCAGATGCCCCGTCTCCCCCTCGGCGACGTACTGGGTCATCCCCGGGGTGTCGGTGTTGACCACCGGGCGACCCGTCGCCAGCGCCTCGAGCGTCACGGTCATTCCCGACACGTGCAGGTTCGGCCTCGTCGCCGTCGCCACCACGCTCGCCGTGGCGTACAGCTCGCGCAGCTCACGGTGACTCATCCGATCCACCACGCGCACGCCGTCGGGAGCGCCGCTCGCGGAGGTCTGCACGATCAGCTCGACC
>NZ_JAGYWT010000782.1:0-729 GCF_019279095.1 Microbacterium sp. BF1
CGAGCACCTGGCGCATGACATTCTCGTCATCGGGCCGGTCGGCGATCAACGCTGCGGCGAAGGCGTACGCGAGGGTGGAGCGTCCCGAGCCCGGCGGGCCCGTGATCAACCAGGCGTGCGAGAGGGCGGAGGGATCGGATGCCGCGGCGCGGAGCGTGTCGACGGCGGCGTCCTGCCCCCACACATCCGCCCAGGGAAACGGGGCGGGAACGGTCTGGGGCATGGTCTCAGCCTAATCGCGACCACCGACGCTCACGGCACGGAGGATCGCTTCCTCGCTCGGTCGAGCCGGCTCAGTCGAGCAGCGCTGCGACTCTGGTCCTGATCTGCTCGGCGATGACTTCCGGTGCCGCTGCCGCGTCGAGGACGAGGAACCTGTCCGGCTCGGCCGCCGCGAGATTGAGGAAGGCATCGCGGACGCGGCCGTGGAACTCCGCCTGCTCGGCCTCGAGCCGGTCGAACGGCTTGTCGGCGGAGTCCAGACGGGTGCGGGCCTCGGCGGGGTCGAGATCGAGCAGGATCGTCAGGTCCGGGAGCGCGCCCTCCGCCGCCCAGAGCGACAGATCTCGGATCTCGGTCGCGTCGAGAACCCGTCCGGCGCCCTGGTAGGCCACGGACGAATCGAGGTAGCGATCCTGCAGCACGATCTCGCCACGACGGAGCGCCGGTCGCACGACGGTCGCGACATGGTGCGCCCGATCCGCGGCGTACAGCAGTGCCTCGGCGCGC
>NZ_JAGYWT010000783.1:0-727 GCF_019279095.1 Microbacterium sp. BF1
ACGAGCTCGCGCTCCGCCTGCGAGATGTGCGCGACCGTCACCGGCCGGAAGAGGGCGTCGAAGCTCGCCTGCAGCTGCTCCCTGGTGACGGGACGGCGACGGCGCAGGGCATCCAGCTCCGGCGTCACCTCCACGATCCGGTCCACGATGTCGTCGGTCATGCGTTCTCCTTGAGGGTGAGGTTCTCATCGGCACTGGTTCTGTGCGGGGTGGGACTGAGGGCATAGCCGAGGGCGGGAGCGACCTCGTCGGCGAAGAGGGCGATCGAGCGCAGCACGTGCTCATGCGGTGCGTCGACCGAGTGCACCTGGAATGCCACCTCGGTCGCCCGGGCGAGGGTGCGGTCGGCGGCGAGAGACTCCGCCACGTCTTCGGGCGTGCCCAGGTGCGTATCGAGGGCGGCGATCAGTTCGTCGATGCTGTCGCCGGGGATCGTCTGCCCCTGCCGGCGGAAGCCCTCCGCCGCCCGGCGCAGCCCGACCTCGGCGAACCGCAGCGCCTCGGCACGGTCGTCCGCGACGAACACGGTGCGTGAGGCGGTGATCCTCGGAGTCGCTCCCTCCGGCAGAGCGTCGAGGTACGCGTCGATGATCGGGTCCTGCAGTTCCGACAACGGCGCGTGCAGGCGGTCAGCACGGCGCGGCTGCGTGCGGGAGAGCAGCAGGCCGTGCCCGTGCACCCCGGCACGGTGCCCGCCGGGAGCCGAGAAGGTGGCCTGCCAGATGCG
>NZ_JAGYWT010000784.1:0-726 GCF_019279095.1 Microbacterium sp. BF1
CGCATCGGCCAGGCGACGCCCGGGCCACTGGCTCGGTCGCTCGGCTCCTTCGCCTTCCAGCTGGTGCGTGGAGCGATGGTGAGAGAGGGAGCGGAGCCGCCGGCGCTGCTGACGGGTGCCGACCAGGACCGGATCATCGCCGAGCTGCTCAGCGGCGATGCGGAAGACGGACGCATCCCGTGGCCGGATGCGCTGAGCCCTTCGGTGCGGGCGTCGAAGGGGTTCCGCTCGGAGCTGCGCGCATTCCTCGCCGAGTGCACGGAGATCGGTGTCGACGCCGCGGAGCTGCGAGCATCGGGCAACGAGGTGTGGGCGGCGACGGCGGAGTTCCTCGTGGAGTACCGCGCGGTGCTCGACGCGCTCCGGTCGGCCCACCGTGACGCCGCCGACCTGCTGAGCGAGGCGAGCACCATCCTGCACACGGCCGAGACGGCCGCCCTCGGCCCGCTCGCGCCTCTGCGCGTGGTGCTCATCGACGACGCGCAGGAGCTCACGCGTGGGGGGATCGCCGTCGTGAAGGCCCTGCGCAGCCGGGGGATCGCCGTGCTGGCCTTCGGTGATCCCGACATCTCCTCCGGCTCGTTCCGCGGAGCAAGCCCCGAGCTGTTCGCACAGCTCGCCGGGGTTCTGGGAGAGGTGCACGTGCTCGACGGGCCGCGCCGCCAGCGTCCGGCGCTCACCGCTCTCACCCGCACGGTGACCCAGGCGATCGGTGTGTCGGGCCGG
>NZ_JAGYWT010000785.1:0-718 GCF_019279095.1 Microbacterium sp. BF1
GCCCGCGCCTGCAGGGAGCGCAGCTCCTCGAGCTCGTCTGCGTCCAGCATCGGCTCAGCCGAGCCTCTCGAACTGCATGCCGGCCCAGACCAGCCAGCCCAGGCTGTAGACCGTCGCGCAGAGTCCGAGAACGAGCGCCCAGCGCGCGATCGCGCGACTCTTGACAGGGCGACGCAGAGACATGATCGCTGCGACGACCGCGACCACGGCGACCGGGATGCCCCAGCCGACGAAGAACGACGCCCCGAGCGCGACGATCGCCGCCAGCAGCGCCCACGGCGCCAATCGGGTGTCGTCGACCGGCATGGATCCCGTCGACGGCTCCCACTCCGTGTCGTCGGGAGCATCGATGTCGGGACCGGTCGCGACGACCGGCTCGATGCCGACCGGACCCGTCGGCAGCCTGGTGTATCCGTCTCGGCGGGAACCGGGAAGACGGGCGGAACCTGCGGGGTGCTCGACCTCGTCGCTGGGGCCTTCGATACGCGCCGCCGGCGTCGCCGAGGACCGCGCCTCGGGAGTACCGGGGACGTCACTCATACCGACACCGCCTCCGCGATCTGGATCTCGGTCACGGGCAGCGTCGAGTCCGCGCCGAATGCGAGGGTGGAGGGGCGCCGGCCGGAGGAGATCAGCTCGGACGCGAGGGCGGCGATCATCGCGCCGTTGTCGGTGCACAGCGACAACGGCGGGATGCGCACCGTGACGCCTGCGGCCT
>NZ_JAGYWT010000786.1:0-715 GCF_019279095.1 Microbacterium sp. BF1
AGGCCGCGTTCGCGGGCGGAGCGGATGCGGACGGCGCGCTCGGCGTGATCATCCGCGGAGGCACTCCGCACTTCGAGTACGTCTCGGCGGCGACCACCGACGGCCTCACCCGCGTCGCCCTCGATGCCGGCAAGCCTGTCGGATTCGGTGTGCTCACCCTCGACGACGAGCAGCAGGGTCTCGACCGCGCCGGTCTCGAAGGCTCCAAGGAGGACAAGGGCGCCGAAGCCGCCGATGCCGCGTTGCGGACGGCCCTGGTCACCCGGGAGCTGCGCGGCTGAGGTCAGCCTGCCCTTGCTAGCGCAGAAGGGTGCCGCACTCGTACGGTGAGGGCATGGAGACCCTCCGCCACATCGTGCTGTTCGTCCACCTCATCGGATTCGCCGTGCTCTTCGGCGCCTGGGCCGCCCAGGCATTCGGAGGCAAGCGGGAGTTCACCCGGCTGATGAACATCGGCATGGCGATCGCCGCGGTCGCCGGCCTCGCTCTCGCCGCACCGTGGGGGCTCTCCTACGAGCTCAACTACGTCAAGGTCGGCGTCAAGCTCGTGATCCTGCTCGTCATCGGCGCCTTGCTCGGTATCGGCCTGGCTCGTCAGCGCCGCGGAGCAGCCATCCCGTCCGCGGTGTTCTGGCTGGTCGGCATCCTCACCGCGGCCAATGCCGCGATCGCCGCGATCTGGCGCTGACCGCAGGATCCCGCGGCCTGAGCGCTT
>NZ_JAGYWT010000787.1:0-713 GCF_019279095.1 Microbacterium sp. BF1
CGCGTCACCGTCGAACGTGGCATCGTCGAGGAGTTCGGCGGCCCCGGCCGCGACAGCGGAGGCGGCGTTCAGACGCTGCTCGCCGTTGCCCACGGAATAGGGCACGTAGAGTGCGGGGATACCCAGGGCGCTGATCTCGCTCACGGTCGCCGCCCCGGACCGGGAGACGATCAGATCGGCCAGCGCGAAGGCGAGATCCATGCGGTCGACGTAACGGCGCAGGGCGTAGCCGGTGACGCCGGGGTCGGGGAGGTCGCTGCGCTCTCCCGTGACGTGCAGCAGCTGCCACCCGGTGTCCAGGATGTCGCGCCACGAGTCCTCGAGCGCCTCGTTGAGACGCTGGGCGCCCAGCGACCCCCCGAAGACGAGGAGCACGGGCCGCTCGACGTCGAGGCCGAAGTACTCCGCGGCCTCCGCGCGGGAAGCCGCGCGGTCGAGGGCGATCACTTCCTGGCGTAGCGGCATGCCGACGACCTCGCCGCCGCGCAGCGGGGTGCCTTCGAAGGCGACGCCCACTGCGGCCGCGCGGCGGGCACCGAGCACGTTCGCCAGCCCCGGCTTGGCATTGGCCTCGTGCACCACGAAGGGCACACCCTCCCGACGGGCGGCGACGTACGCCGGGGCTGAGGCGTACCCGCCGAAGCCGACCACCACGTCGATGCCGTGCCGACGGATGTGGGCGCGCACCTGGGCGATGGCCCGGCGGAAGCGCC
>NZ_JAGYWT010000788.1:0-710 GCF_019279095.1 Microbacterium sp. BF1
CACTGCGTTCGCCGCGCCGAAGTGGTCGGGGCGGATCAGTTCGGCGACCCCGTCGAGCTCGGTCGGAGCGATGATGCCGCCACCCCCGACCAGGATGACCGGGACCGGTGCGGCGTTCGGCTTCATCCGGTCGATCGAGTCCTCGAGGATCTCGCGCATCGCACTCCAGGCCACGGCGCCGACCGTCTCAGGAACCGCGGGAGCCTCGAGACCATCGATCCCGGCCCCGCCGACCGCGAGGGCGATGTCGGTGGCCGTGAGGGTGCTTCCTCCGAAGGCCAGGCCCTCCTGAGGAAGCCGATAGCCGACGCTGTCGGGGCCGACCGTCGTGCCCGACTCGGTCTCGCGGATGATCGTGCCACCGCCGAGTCCGACCGACAGCACGTCGGGCATGCGGAAGTTGGTGCGGATGCCGCCGATCTCGACCGCGTGGGCCGACTGGCGCGGGAACCCGTCGACGAGCACGCCGATGTCGGTCGTGGTGCCGCCGATGTCGACCACCAGGGCATCCGTCGCCCCGGAGAGGTGCGCGGCGCCACGGATGGAGTTCGTGGGCCCGCACCCGATCGTCAGCACCGGGAACTCGAGCGCGTACTCGAGCTGCATGAGGGTGCCGTCGTTCTGGCCAAAGTAGGGCGTGGCGGGGATGCCGCGCTCGCGCAGGGCCGCCACGAAGCCTGCGGCCATCTGCCGGAGCGTCTGCATCAGCG
>NZ_JAGYWT010000789.1:0-707 GCF_019279095.1 Microbacterium sp. BF1
GTCGATGGAGCGCACGACGACGGAGCAGTCGGATGCGGCGAGCACGGCACCGGCGCGCGCCTCGAGGGCGACGGCGGCGTCGCGGTCATCGAGGGGAGGCGGGTCGAGCCGGTCGAGTTCTCCCGTGACGTCGACCTGCTCGACCGTGACCTGCGGGTAGAGGTCGGGCAGCATCCGGATCAGGTCGGCGTCGTAGAGGTAGCCGCCGTTGACGAGCACCTCGTCGGAGGGGGAGATGCCGGCCACCTGGCGGAACTCGTCCACCGTCTGCGCGTACCGGATGTGCGGGTACCGCTCGACGAGGTCGCCGATGCGCAGGGTGCCGTGTGTGGTCTCGACGGTCAGCCAGCGGGAGATGAAGCGGGCGAGCTCCTCGTCGTGGCGCACCAACGACTTGAGCCCCACCTCGTGCACGGCGACGAACTGCGCGAGGCGGTGCGGTTCGCGCAGCCCCAGCTCGAGCACCCAGCGGCGGATGCCGGCACCCAGCTGCTCCCGCACGCGTTCGAGCGCGGCGTCCTCGACGAGCGATTCCCGGCTCGCGGTCGGGGCGAGGCCGGTGGAGTCGATCACGGCGCGCACGAAGAACGCCCAGTCGGGGAGCACATCGTCCACGCGCTCGGAGAGCAGCATCCGCCCCAGGTACATGCGCGTGGCCTGGCGCGCGCCGGGAGGCGGAGCGAAGGGCAGTACGTACGCCAGGCCGC
>NZ_JAGYWT010000079.1:0-7505 GCF_019279095.1 Microbacterium sp. BF1
ATCCGTAGAGGTCAGAGAGGTGCTTAGCGATATCGCCGGTGGTCATGCCCTTCGCATACAGAGAGATCACCGCCTCGTCGAACCCCGCGATTCGGCGTTGATGCTTGGGCACCACCACCGGCGCGAACGTGCCCGCCCGGTCCCTCGGGACCTGGATCGTGAGATCGCCGATCTCGGTCCGCACCGTCTTCGGCGTGGATCCGTTCCGACTGTTCGGCGTCTGCTTCCCGACCCGATCGCCCGGGTCGTAGCCGAGGTGCTCGGTCAGCTCCGCCTCCAACGCGGACTGCAGGACCTGCCGGGTCAGTCCCGTCAGCAGCCCGTTCGGGCCAGTCAGTTCGATCCCTTGACCACGAGCGGCGGCCACGAGTTGCTCCGCGACCGCGGTGATATTCGGCGGCGCAGGAAGGACCTCCCCGGTTCGCAGATCGACGGTCTCGGATTGCTCAGTTGTTGTCTTCAATTCAGTGCTCATGACGTGATTCATCTTCCCGTCCGACCGAAGCCGAACCGATCACGCCGAACCCCTCACACACAAACTTTCCGACAGACCCTTGTTGGAACGCTCGAGAGGTGAGTTTCCCAAAGGCGCAACGAGCAGGGTGCCCTCGCGTCTCGCCCACGTCGACCAGGCAGCGGACGTCTGTGGTCGTCGCGATCAGTGTCGCTCTTGCCGTCAGCCTCGCCGGGTGCAGCCTTTCCGTGCCGTCTGACCCGGAAGGCACACTCGCCCACGTGACCGGAGGCGAGCTGCGGGTCGGGGTGACCATCGAACCGGGTTTAGTTGATCCGGACGGCAGCGGAGTGTCCGGCCCACTCGTCGACCTCGTCCAGGACTTCTCAGCGACAATCCATACGGAACCCGAGTGGACGATTGGCAGCGAAGAAACGCTCGTAGGGTTGCTCGAGGATGGTGAACTCGACCTGCTCATTGGTGGATTCACAGACAAATCCCCCTGGACCGATCGTGCCGGTATGACCCGCGGCTACCAGGAAATCGACGGTGCGGACGGGCGGAGCGTCGTGCTTCTCGTCCCTCTGGGGGAGAACGCATTCCTCACGAAGCTGGAGTCGTTCCTCGACGATGAGGTCGGGCCATGAGAGACAACCACCAGTTCGGGCGATCGGACCTGCCCCCCGATCAGTTGACGGCGTTGAAGAAGGCGGTTCGGTGGGAGTACTTCACTATTTGCTACACCGTCGTCACCATCACGGTGGTGGCCTTCGTCGTGGGGAATTCCCAGGCCATGCGAACAGCCTGGATCGAGGACATGCTGTCTCTCATCCCCCAGATCGCCTTTCTCATTGCGCTGCCCTTCGTCCGCCGTAGGCCCACTGTCAACCACCCCTACGGTCTGCACCGCGCTATGGGCGTCGGACACCTCGTCGCCGGCGTCGCACTCCTCGCGGTCGGCCTCAATCTTGCCGCCGAAGCGGTCACTGGGCTCCTCAAAGCGGAGCATCCGACCATAGGTACCGTGAACCTGTTCGGTCACACAATCTGGCTCGGCTGGCTCATGGTCGCCGTGATGACGGTCGTCGTCGTCGGCCCTGTGTTCCTCTACGGACCCGCGAAGGCGAAGCTTGCGCCCGTATTGCACAACAAGCTCCTCTACGCCGACGGTGACATGGCCAAGGCGGATTGGCAGACCAACGCCGCATCAATCATCGGCGTCCTCGGCGTTGGGATCGGCCTCTGGTGGCTGGACGGTGCCGCGGCACTCTTTATTTCTCTCGGGATCATCTGGGACGGCATCCGCAATACGAAGGGAGCGGTCGTCGATCTCATGGACCAACGTGCACGCACGTTCGACGACAAGCACCCGCATCCGCTCGGCCAGATGATTACGCAACTGATTCGTGAGCAGACCTGGGTTGCCGACGCAGCCGTACGCATTCGCGACCAGGGGCAGGTGTTCCACGTCGAAGCATTCGTACTTCCGAAGAAGCGTCGTGTCGCCGTTGATGCTCTTGACCGCCTGGCCCAGAGCATCTCCGACCTCGACTGGAAAGTACAGGATGTCGTGATCATCCCGTCCACACAGCTCCCAGAGGAAGCAGACGCCGCGAGGTGCCGACCGGCGCAGGGCGACTAACCATCATCACGCCGGGCCGTCGGGGGCGCGTAGACGACTGTAGACCCCCGGCCGGCCGAGTGGGGGCCTTCACGCTTCAGAGTCCGGTGCGATCGTTGTGATCAGAGATCGCGGAGCGGTATTGTCCGCGCGTGAGTCCGGTGGAGTTTGCCGTCGGGGCCGCGGTACGCGACAGCGCCCGCCACCGGTCACGAGTGTTGCCAGATCGTCCTCCTCGGGCAGGTTGGGTGCAATGGGGACGGAACCGCCGCCCCCGGCCGGCGCTGCTCCGATGGCGCCGAGGGCACCCCAGAACGTCCAGTGCCACCACTCACGGAAGCCCATGCCCTGCCAAGTGATGTTGTGCCGCTTCGCGAGCACCTGCGTGCGAAGGTGCGCGGCGGTGTTCGAGTTGCACGGCCACGCGAGGTCGTTCGCGCGTCGCTTCTCGTGGTTGCTGGTGTCGGGGACTCCGACGGCGTCGGGGTGGATGCGGTACCACTTCTGGCCGTTCCACCATGCGGTGCCGTACACCTTGCGGTTTCCTGGAGTGAGCGTCATCCGCTGGTACCAGATGCGCAGCTGATCGGCCTTCTCGCGGCCGCCGTCAAGCACCACCATCGGCGGGTGTCCTTCGGCCTCGAGCTGGTTCGAGAGCCCGTCGAACGCACCGCGCGTCCCTGACGCGTGGTTGTACGCCGCTCCGGCATATCGGGTTGACATGGCAGTCGCAGGCCTGTCAGCCGCCACGACGGGCACGAGACCGATAGGGAGAGACCAACAACCCCGCCCGGGGCTGAGGGGAACGTGAAGGTCATCGCACCGGTCGAGGTGATGGTCAGAATTGCGAAGAGCCCGTTCGCGGTCACCGCGAACGGGCGATCCTCGGTCGGTGCCAGCAAACCGAAGTTGTAGGCGGTGCCGGACGCGAACGATGCGCCCGTCGACACGACTATGCCCTCGAGCGATACCCGGCCTGCGGCGGTGACAACGCGCGAGGGAAAGGGCAGCGCATGCTCGGCCATGAGTCCGCCGCCATCACCCTCGACGTCTACGCGGACCTGTTCGACGACGACCTGAGTGCCGTCTCACTCAACCTCGAGGCCGCAGCCCGCGAACAGAGTGTGGGCAAAAAGTGGGCAGCACTCCTCGCCTAGATACGACGAAGGCCCGCATCCCCAGTGTTTCCAGGGGGATGCGGGCCTTGGCGTGTGGAGCCGACTACGGGACTCGAACCCGTAACCCCCGTATTACAAGTACGGTGCGCTACCAATTGCGCCAAGTCGGCGGATGCCACCCACAAGCTTAGCGATGGCATCGACCCCGCTTCGACCTAGGGGGCAGGCGTGGTGGTCGGTGTAGGAGTCGGCGTCGGCGTGGCACGCGAGGCATCGCTCGCGACGCTGAGCACGAACTGCGAGAACTCGGCCGGGTCGTCGAGCGCTCCGACGTACGCTTCGCCGTTCGCGACGACCATCGGAGCCGACTGCAGGACCAGGTCCTTGGAGCCCGCGAGCGGTCCGTCCAGCGCGCGCGTGGTCGCATCCTTCGCCCAGCTGACGAAGTCGCCGTTCTCGATGCACGACCGCACGGCCTTGGTGTTGTCGGTGCCGACGGCCGCGGCGAGGTTCGCAAGCTCTTCGTCGGACATGCCATCGCTGCCGACCTCGGGCTGGTTGTCCAGCAGGTCGTGGTTGAACGCGTAGAACTGCGCGGGCGAGTGCGTGGCGACGCAGGCGGCTGCGGCCGCCGAGCGCAGGGAGTACTTGGTGCCGTTCGAGCTCGCGGTGAGGAGAGCGACCGGGTGGTAGCTGACGGTCACGGCACCCTCGCTGATCCAGCCGGCGAACTGACGCGCGTTCGCCCGCTCGAACTTCCCCGCGTCCGGCGAGAGGTAGTCGACGTAGACGTGGATGTCGACCTTCTCAGACGTGGTTGCCTTGGGCGTCGGCTCGGTCGACGCACCCGCGTCGGTCGGCTCTGCGGACGGTGTCGCGGGGACCTCGTCGGATCCTGCGACCGCGGTGATGTCTGTGACGACCACGCCGTCCGACTCCATCCCCGTCGGGGTGAGCTTGGGCTTGGACACCTGGGCGGACACCGCAAGGGTCACCGCAGTGCCGATCGCCCCCACCGCGACGACCGCGACGGCGCCGATGATGATACGTCGCATGAGGCGCGCCCTCGACTGCTGGGCGTGCACTTGCTGAGCCTTCTCCCGCACGGCCTCGCGAGAATTGCGAGGTGTGGGGACGTTCGGCGTTTCGTCGCTCGACATCGTTCCTCTTGTGAGTCTGCGGGGGTCCGGGTTGGCCCCGACCGCCGCTCAGCGACGATCGCCGCTGCGCGCGGCCGAGTTCGATGCTAACCAGTGAGGCTGAGAAATACCCAGGTACAGCCGTTCATGTCATACTGAATTCGACCCAAAGACGGGTCACGGTGACTCATCTCACCGCTTCATCACTACGGATCGTCCGGCACGTACCTGCCGGTGAAGGAGAAACGACAATGGCATCTGTGACTTTCGACGAAGCCACCCGCCTGTACCCCGGTGGAACCCGTCCGGCCGTCGACAAGCTGAACCTCGAGGTCGGTGACGGCGAGTTCCTCGTCCTCGTCGGTCCTTCCGGTTGCGGCAAGTCCACGTCCCTGCGCATGCTCGCCGGCCTCGAAGAGGTCAACGCTGGCCGCATCCTCATCGGCGACCGCGACGTGACCGACGTCCCGCCGAAGGACCGCGACATCGCGATGGTCTTCCAGAACTACGCGCTGTACCCGCACATGACCGTCGCCGAGAACATGGGCTTCGCTCTCAAGATCGCCGGCGTCGGCAAGGAAGAGCGCGCTACTCGCGTGCTCGAGGCTGCGAAGCTCCTCGACCTCGAGCCCTACCTGACCCGCAAGCCGAAGGCCCTCTCGGGTGGTCAGCGTCAGCGTGTCGCCATGGGCCGTGCGATCGTGCGCCAGCCGCAGGTGTTCCTCATGGACGAGCCGCTGTCGAACCTCGACGCCAAGCTCCGCGTCCAGACCCGTACGCAGATCGCGTCGCTGCAGCGTCGTCTCGGCGTCACCACGGTCTACGTCACCCACGACCAGACCGAGGCGCTGACCATGGGTGACCGCATCGCGGTCCTCAAGGACGGCCTGCTCCAGCAGGTCGGCTCCCCGCGCGACCTCTACGAGAAGCCGAACAACGTCTTCGTGGCCGGCTTCATCGGCTCGCCCGCGATGAACCTGTTCTCGGCGGACCTCGCCGAGGGCGGCATCCGCTTCGGCACCGAGGTGGTCCCGCTCGACCGCGACACCGTCGGCCGCGCAAACGGTTCGCAGGTCACGGTCGGCGTGCGCCCGGAGGACATCGTCGTCGGCCCCGCCGATGGCAAGGGCCTCTCGGTCACGGTCGACCTCGTCGAGGAGCTCGGCGCTGACGGCTACCTCTACGGGCACACCGAGATCAACGGCAAGCGCGCCGACCTCGTCGCTCGCGTCGATGGCCGCAACCACCCGAACGCGGGTGAGACGGTCACGCTCGCAGCTTCGGCCGGCCACGTGCACGCGTTCGACATCGAGTCGGACGAGCGCCTGAACGACAAGCCGGTCGTCTCCGCCTGATCGGATCCACAGACGCGGCGCAGGCTGACTTCGGTCGCCTGCGCCGCGTCTCTTTTTCCTCTTCGCACGCAACCAGGGAGCACCATGCAGGATTCGCTGCGGATCACCGCCAGCAAGATCGACCCGGGGTTGCTCTCCCTCCCCTGGTCCACCACGTTGGCGAAGTGGCCGTCCGAGCACATCGTCTCGCTCCCGAAGGGGCTCTCCCGCCACCTCGTGCGCTTCGCGGACCTCTCCGGTCGCGTCGTCGCCGTCAAGGAGACCACCGCGGAGATGGCGCAGCGCGAGTACGACATGCTCGGCAACCTCGCCCGACTCGATGTGCCCTGCGTCGACCGGGTGGCCGTGATCGCCGGGCGCACCGACGCGCATGGTGACCCACTCCCCGCCGCGCTGGTCACCTCGCACCTGCGCTTCTCGATGCCGTACCGCGCTCTGTTCACACGCGTTCTGCGCCCGGACACCGCCAACCGTCTGGTGGACGCACTCGCGCTGCTGCTCGTACGCCTGCACAACGTGGGCTTCTACTGGGGCGACGTGTCGCTGTCGAACACCCTGTTCCGACGGGACGCCGGCGCATTCGCCGCCTACCTCGTCGACGCGGAGACGGGAGAGCTGCACGAGGAGGGGCTCACCGACGGCCAGCGCGCCTACGACCTCGACCTCGCACGCACCAACATCGCCGGCGAGATCATGGACCTCGCTGCCGGCGGACGGCTCGAGCACGGCGTGGACGCGGTCGCGATCGCCGACGGCATCGTGTCGTCGTATCGGTCGCTGTGGGCAGAGCTGACCGCCCAGGAGTCGTTCTCCGCCGCGGAGACATGGCGCATCACCGAACGTGTCGAGCGGCTCAACGCCCTCGGCTTCGACATCGACGAGATGTCGATGTCGACGACCGCGGACGGCACCGTGGTGGAGATCCAGCCGAAGGTCGTGGATGCCGGACATCATCAGCGCCGTCTCATCCGCCTGACCGGCCTCGACGTCGAGGAGAACCAGGCACGACGTCTGCTCAACGACCTCGACGAGTTCCGGGCCCGCTCGACGAAGCAGTGGGCGGACGAGGAGATGTACGCGCACGAGTGGCTGACCCGAGTGTTCGAGCCGGTCGTGCGTGCGATCCCCTACGAGCTGCGCGCCAAACTCGAGCCGGCCGAGGTGTTCCACCAGGTGCTGGAGCACCGCTGGTACCTGTCTCAGGCGGAAGGACGCTCCATCCCGCTCGCCGAAGTGCTCACCAGCTACATCAACGAGGTGCTGCGGCATCGGCGCGACGAAGCCACCATCATGGGTCCGCCCACCGAGACGATGAGTCTTCCCGTCATCACCGGCATGACGCCGGTCGCCGATGAGGACGAGGACGTGGACTGGCGGGATCTGGTCTGACCGACCGGCGGCTCAGTAGCCGACGGTGAACCGCTCCCTGTGGTGGTTGCCCTGCTCGATCTCGTCGACCACCGCGACGGCGAAGTCGGCACCCGAGATGTACGACTTGCCTTCGGCGTCGCGGACGATCACGTCGCCGCCGTCCCGGTAGTGGCCGGTGCGCTCGCCCTCCGCCCACGGTCCGAAGACCTCGGCGGGGTGGATGAAGAACCAGTCCAGGCCCGCGTCGGTCGCCTCGAGGAGGGCCAGCGAGTCGATGCCGACCTGCGCCTCGTGCTTGTACTCGTCCGGGAAGCCCTGATCGAACAGGCGCGGCCCGCCGGGGGCCACGAGGCTCCCGCCGGCACCGCCGACCACGCCGAGACGCGTGTCCGTACCCGCGAGCTGCTCGACGACATTCGACAGCGCCTCGAGCGCACGGTCGGCCAT
>NZ_JAGYWT010000790.1:0-706 GCF_019279095.1 Microbacterium sp. BF1
CGGCTGCCCGACCGTGCAGACGACGCCAGACCCAGGGCAGCGCGTGCCGACGCCACCACACCCCCGCGCCGATGGGCTCGTGCTCGTGCATCGCGGCATCGAGCGCTCCGAGCGCGTCGGCATCGGGCACCCCGAGCATCTCACCGGCCCGGTAGGCGAGGAAGCGGTGGCCTCGGCTGCTCAGGTGCACGAGGTCTTCCCCCCAGTTCGGACGCTCGGCCAGCGAGGGGTGCAGATCCGTATCGATCAGGATCGCCCCGGTGCGGGTCGCGATCCCCGTCAGCGCGGTGGCGAAGGCGGAGAACCGCCGGGTGTAGAGGGCTGCAGCGCGTCGGCCGGGCAGGAACGGGGTGACCAGGAGCACGTCGGCGCCGATCCCCCGCAGCTGCCGCACCGCCCCTTCGACCTCGGCGGCGAGCGCGGCGACATCGACACGGCGCTTCACGAGGTCGTTGGCTCCGATCAGGATCGACACGAGGTCGGGCCGCAGCTCGAGCGCCCTCGTCAGTTGGGGGCCGGACAGGTCCTGCACGCGCTTCGAGCGGATGGCCAGGTTCGCGTAGTGCAGGCCTCCCCTGGCAGCGAGCAGCAGCGCGAGGCGGTCGGCCCACCCTCGCAGGGCTCCGTCCGGGGCCGGGTCGCAGAGTCCTTCGGTGAGGGAGTCCCCGAGCGCGACGTAGCGCTGCCATCGGCGGGCGGCGACCGG
>NZ_JAGYWT010000791.1:0-705 GCF_019279095.1 Microbacterium sp. BF1
CTCGACGAGCGCGCGTACGTCGTCGCGGATGCCGTCGAGGAGTACCCGGGGGCACGTTTCGCCCTCATAACCTCGGATGCGGCGGCCCAGCTGCGCATGCCGCTGACCACCGACACCACCGCGCTCATGAGCTCGCTCGAAGTGCTGCGCCCCGAGGTCACCAGCCAGTCCCGAGGGAGCTCCATCGGCATCGCGGCTCCGCTGCTGTCGGAGACCCTCGCCTCGGCGGCAGAATCCTCCCCCGATCGCTCGCGCATGGTCTTCTACTTCGGCGACGGGGAGCAGACGGTCGACACACCACCGGAGTCCTTCCGCTCGAGTGAGAAGTACACCGATTCGGGAGCGGTGTTCGGGTACGGCACGGCCGAAGGCGGACCGATGCGCATCACCACGGGCGGCGTCTCGGATCAGGGTGGCGGCTACATCCAGTACCAGGGCACCGACGCGCTCTCGGTGCTCGACGAGGCGAACCTCGAAGCGATCGCCGACGAGCTCGACGTCGAGTACGCACGTCGGACGGCGGATGCCGCGCCCGTGCTTCCCGAGGCGCCGTCGACCACCACCGATTACACCGATTCGGGCGAGGTCGGCAACGTCGCCGAGCTGTACTGGATCGCAGCGCTCGTCATCCTCGGCATCCTCGGCGTGGAGCTCACGCGCGCCACGGTGCTGATCGCACGGCTCCGGCGGTTGCGCACACCGCGG
>NZ_JAGYWT010000792.1:0-702 GCF_019279095.1 Microbacterium sp. BF1
GCGGCGCCGCGGACCTTCGCGCGCAGGGCGAGGATGTCGCCGAGGGTGCCGGTCGTGGCATCGCCTCGGGCCTCGATGACGATGATCTCGCCGTCTTCCACGGCATCGAACGCGCGCTTCTGCGCGTTGTAGCCGCCGCCGTGCGCGGCGAAGAGGTCTTCGCGGAAGGGCACGAAGCGCAGCGTCTTGGCGGTGCCGACGATCTTGCTGCCGGTGATGTTCGCCGACACCCCGTCGATGAAGCAGGAGTGGTGTCCGCGCTTGCGGAGCTGGGCCGAGAGACCGGCCGTCGGGGCGGCGAGGAGCTGGGCGCGCAGTTCGGGGGAGAGGGCAGGAGCCTTCTCGACGGGAGGCAGGCCCGCCTCTTCGCGAGAGCCCCAGGCCTCGGTGCGCTGCAGGTCGTCGACGGCGGGGAGCGATCCGATCTCGCCGTCGAAAGGGGGCTCGCCCTGCGTCACGGTGGTGACGAGGCGTCCGGACGTGGGGGTGCCGGGGGCATCCGGGGCGTCCACCTCGACCTCGACGACGTCGCCGGGGACGATGACCGATGAGCCTGCGGGGGTTCCGGTGAGGATCACGTCGCCCGGTTCGAGGGTGAAGTGCTGGGAGAGGTCGGCGACGAGCTGCGCGAGCGGGAAGATGAGCCCGGCGGTGGTGTCGTCCTGGCGGAGCTCGCCGTTGACCCAGGCGCGCACCCGGAGG
>NZ_JAGYWT010000793.1:0-698 GCF_019279095.1 Microbacterium sp. BF1
CGACCGATCCGGCGGGCACGCGGGTGCGCGGAGACGCGCGGCGGGGCACATCGAACAGGGGGTCGCTGCTCACGACGTATCCGAAGCCCGGGGCGAATCCGGAGAATGCGACCCGCCAGTGGGCAGCGAGGTGCCGGTTCACGAGTTCCTCCGCCGTCACGCCCAGCAGAGATGCCGCTTCCTCGAGGTCCTCGCCGTCGTAGCGCACGGGCACCGTGACCTCTCCCGTGCCGGGCAGATGCGCGGTGTCGATCGGCGTCGCGGCGAGCGCGGTCGCAAGGTCGGATGCCGAGACGCGAAGCGGATCGAAGCGCACGAGCACGGTGCGGGCGCCGGGGATGCGCTCGACGATGCCGGGAATGCCCTCCCAGGCGAGGTTCAGACGCATCGCCTCGTCGAGGTCGTCCGCCTCGACGAGAAGAGCATGATCGGATGCCGTGCGGATGCGCATCAGACGAGGTGCTCCGTGTTCATCGCGCGCCCGCGAACGGTGCGATCGTGATGCCTGCGTCCTGCAGCATCCGCTTGGTCGCAGCCGCCATCGCCACCGAACCAGGGCTGTCGCCGTGCACGCAGATCGACTGGGCGACCACGGGTACGTCGGTGCCGTCGATCGCACGGATCACACCCTCCGAGGCGAGGCGCACCATGCGCTCCGCGACCGCATCCGGGTGGTGCAGCACGGCCCCTTCCTCGGT
>NZ_JAGYWT010000794.1:0-695 GCF_019279095.1 Microbacterium sp. BF1
CCGCCGGTGGGCATCAGCGGAGCGTCGGGGAACGGTCCGCGCAGGGCGCCGAGGTACGAGGGGCCGCCGAGGGAGGCCGGGAAGATCTTCACCACGTCGACGCCCAGCTCGAGTGCGGCCATGACCTCGGTCGGTGTCATGGCTCCGGTCATCACGACGCGACCCGTGTCGAGCATGCTGCGGGTGAGGTGCGGCAGCGTGCCGGGGCTCACCAGGAACTCGGCGCCCGCCTCTGCGGCCTGCTCCGCCTGCGCTGCCGTGGTCACGGTGCCGGCGCCGATGTGGGCGGAGTCGCCGTGGCGTGCGATGAGCTCGCGGATGACGGCGGGTGCGTCGGGCGTGGAGAAGGTCACCTCGATGCCCGTGACACCGCCGCGGATGATCGCCTCGGAGGCCTCGAGCGCCAGTTCAGGGGAGGGGGCGCGGAGAACGGCGAGGATGCCGGTGCTGCGGGCGCGGTCGAGACGGTCGGGCATGGGGCTCCTTCATCGGGCGGGCTCGTCCATTCTCCCGGGCGCAGCCTGTAACGACAAGTTGGTCAGGAGGCGTGGGTGCGCGGCCAGGCCTCGATCAGTTCCTTCGACTCCTTGAGGCCGAGCCCGGTGTGCTGGCGCAGCGCCTTGATCGCGGCGATGGCGGAGCCGCCGGCGACCATCCTGTCGATCTCGCTGCCCCCGTCGGTCGCCACCGAGATC
>NZ_JAGYWT010000795.1:0-693 GCF_019279095.1 Microbacterium sp. BF1
CGTGGAACGCGCACGCCAGGCCGCGGCCATCGTCCGACGCAACGCCGCCGTCGTCGCCAAGGCGGGCGGTCTGCCGCCCGGTCGCGTCCACGAGAGCACCGCGCACGCGTTCCTGCAGCGCGCGACGGGACCTTTCGACCTCGTCTTCACCGATCCGCCCTACGATCTCGACGACACCGCCATGACCGCCGATCTCGTCGCGCTCGCTCCGCTGCTGTCGGCGGACGCCGTGGTGGTCGTCGAGCGGGCCCGCCGTTCCACGCCGCCCGACTTCGGAGCAGCGAATCTGGAGCAGTTCCGCGAGAAGAGCTACGGCGACACCACAGTGTGGTGGGCTGAACCTGCCCCGGAGGCGAAGGACTCCGAGCGGCTCGATCAGCCGGCGACCGAGTCCCAGTCCCGGTAGGGGTCCCACCCGGAGAGGTCGACAGGAAGGTCGTCGCAGAGCAGGTCTTCTTCTCCGCGAGCCCGAACCGAACCGATGACGCGGAATCCCGGTGGCAGCGTTCCCTCGGGGAACGTCGCGAGCAGCGCATGGTCCTCTCCCCCCGCCAGCGCGCGTTCCGGGTCGTCTCCGAGAAGAGAGCGATCGAGGGCGATCGTGACGCCCGAAGCCGCGGCCATCCGTCGTGCGTCGAGAGCGAGCCCGTCGGAGACGTCCATCATCGCCGTGGCGCCCGCCGTGGCCGCGAC
>NZ_JAGYWT010000796.1:0-693 GCF_019279095.1 Microbacterium sp. BF1
CTCGGACTCCTTCCGGGCACCGGCACGGCGGTGGTGCTGCTGAGCACCCGCCTCTTCGCCGTCGAGCCCGCACCGACCGAGGCGCTCTGGCGCACGGCACTCCCCGCGCTCGTGCCCGACGACAGTGATCCCGAAGACAACGATCCCGATGACAACGATCCCGACGACAACGATCCCGACGACAACGAAGGAACGAGAACACCATGAGCACCACCGAGCCCGTGCTGAGCATCAGCGGCCTCGCCGTCGCCTTCCGGACCGGTTCCGAGCTGGTCACCGCGATCAGCGACGTCGACATCGACATCGCCGCCGGTGAGACCGTCGCGATCGTGGGGGAGTCGGGGTCGGGCAAGTCCACCACCGCGGCCGCGGTCAACCGTCTGCTCCCCGAGAACGGGGTGATCACGGCCGGCAGCATCCGCTTCGACGGACGCGAGCTGACCGACCTCCCCGAGAACGCCATGATCTCGCTCCGCGGTGCCGGGATCGGCCTCGTGCCGCAGGACCCGATGTCGAACCTCAACCCGCTCATGCGCGTGGGCGAGCAGATCGGCGAGGCGCTCGAGGTGCACGGCCACACGCACGGCGACGCCACCAAGGCCCGAGTCGTCGAGCTGCTGGAGATGGTGGGGATCGCGGATGCCGCGCAGCGCGCCCACCAGTACCCGCACGAGTTCTCCGGCGGCATGCGCC
>NZ_JAGYWT010000797.1:0-685 GCF_019279095.1 Microbacterium sp. BF1
GCGTGGATGCTGGGGCGTCAGACCCGTCGTGCAGGAGTGGTCGATGCGGGCGCGGACGACGACGTCGCTCCGGCCCCGACGACGAAGCCCAACGCCTGGGCGGAGCTGCGCGAGGGGTTTGGCTGGCTGCTCTCCCGCCCCGACCTCGGCGGTGTGCTGCTCATCACGACGGTCATCAACCTCGGCTTCAACGCCACGATCACGACCGTCATCTACGCCCTCCAGCAAGACGGGTACTCCGAGCTGTTGATCGGCACCCTGAGCGCATCGATCGGGGCCGTGATGCTCGTAGGCGCCGTGTGCGCTCCGCTGCTCGTCCCGCGGATCAAGACCGGGATCCTGACCATCGCCGGACTCTCGGTCGTCTCGGTCGGCGCGATCGTGCTGTCGATGGTCACCGGGCCCTGGGCCATCGCGGTGGTGCTCGGCGCCTCGGTCCTGCTCGTGCCCGCGCTCAACGCCGGCATGATGGGCTACTTCATGGTCGCCACCCCGAGCCACCTGCTCGGTCGAGCCAACAGCGCCGCCGGAGTACTCGGCATGGGTGCGATGCCACTCGCTCCCCTGATCGCCGGCTTCGGACTCGCCTGGATCGGCCGCGAAGGCACCATCCTGATCTGCGCCGCGCTGTGCCTGGTCGCGGTTCTCCTCGCCGTGGGCAACAGGGCGCTGCGGGCACTGCCGG
>NZ_JAGYWT010000798.1:0-682 GCF_019279095.1 Microbacterium sp. BF1
CCGACGTCGAAGCCCGCGACCGTCTCCGACGTCAAGGTGAGCGCGGCCTGGCTCATCGAGCAGGCAGGTATGGGTGAGCGCGGAGTCGTAGACCGCGACGTCCGCGATGCGACCGTTGAGGTAGTTCGACGACCCCGCCGACGGCCAGCCGCCCTGCGAGTCGCCGCCGACCCTCCAGTAGCCGGAGTAGCTCTGGCCGGTCGTGGTGTCGTTGCGGGTGCCGATGCGCACGCCGTCGACGTACAGCACCATCCCCGACCCGTTCATCGTGGCGACAACCTGGTGCCAGTTGCCGTCGTTGAACCCGGCGTTGCTGGTGATGGTCCTGGCGGAACCGGGGTACACGCCGAACGTGACCTGACCGGTGTTGCTCAGGTAGATGTGGCGGTCGTAGCTGCCGGAGAGTCCCGTGGCGTTGTTGCCGAAGCCGACGATCTTGCCGCCGCTGGTGCTCGTGGTCTGGAACCAGGCCTCGACCGAGAACTCGTTGGGTCCGACCTCGGCGACCGAGCTGGACGACGTTCCGTTGCTGCCGTTGAAGGCCGTGGACGACGAGGTCTGACCGACGGCCTGACCCGCCTGGCCGCGGGTGGTGCCGCCGGCGAGCGCGAGGTCGTTGCCGGCCACCCAGTCGATCGCCGAAGTGCCGGACGCCTCGTTCAGCGGCCAGTAGTACTTCGGC
>NZ_JAGYWT010000799.1:0-681 GCF_019279095.1 Microbacterium sp. BF1
CCGAGACTGGCCCGCAGCAGCGCCGTGGGGGCGTCCGCGACCACCGTCCCCCGGTGCATCACCACGGTTCGGCGCGCGAACTGCTCGGCCTCCTCGAGATAGTGGGTGGCGAAGATGATCGTGCGTCCGGCATCCGCATCCGCACGCATGACGTCCCAGAAATGGCGGCGTGCCGTGACATCCATGCCCGCGGTGGGCTCGTCGAGCACCAGGATGTCGGGGTCGGAGACCATCGCGAGCGCGAACTTCACGCGCTGCTGCTCCCCACCGGAGCACTTCGACACCCGGCGGCGGGCGAGGTGCTCCAGGTCGGCTCTGGCGAGCACCTCGTCCACTCTGCCGAGAGCCTGCGATGTTCACACAACGTGAACCCGCCCCGCACACCGCGGGACGGACCACCTCACTGAAGGAGAACGAAATGGAAAAGCAGATCCTCGCCGAGATGGAAGAGTCCGAGCAGCTGGCGCACCTGTCGGCATCGCACTCGAACGCACTGGTCGAGAACCCCTTCGACTGATCGCGGATCCTTCCGTCGCGCTTTCGAGCGCACTCCCGTCCGGCCGGGCGTTCGCGCCCGCCCGGGCCCATCACCGAGAGAATCCATGACTTCCGAACCCCGCATCCTGCCGCTCCCCGGCTCCGGCGCCCATCTCGTCGTCGGTGCCGACGGTCGCCCCCGGG
>NZ_JAGYWT010000008.1:0-14418 GCF_019279095.1 Microbacterium sp. BF1
CGAGGGGGTCGACGCCGGCGGCCGCGCGGGCGAGCACCTGATCGAGGTCGAGCTGGGCGAGGCCCGGGTCGTCGAGTTCGTCCCAGGTGCGAGGAGCAGCCACCCAGGGCTGCGCACGGCCGCGGAGCGAGTAGGGCGAGATCGTGGTCTTCTTGCCGTTGTTCTGGCTCCAGTCGAGGAACACCTTGCCGCCACGGACCGCCTTCGCCATGACGCTGGTGGCGAGGTCGGGGTGGTCGTTCTCGATCATCCGCGCGAGCTCTCTGACGACGGTCGAGACCTCGTCGCTCGTCTGCTCGCCGGGTAGCGACGCGTACAGGTGGATGCCCTTGCTGCCGCTGGTGACCGGCAGGGGGTCGAGCCCCATGTCGGACAGGATGACGCGGGCGATGCGGGCGACCTCGGCACACTGCTCCAGCCCCACCCCCTCCCCGGGGTCGAGGTCGAGCACGAGCCGATCGGGCTTGCCGGGAAGGCCCTCGGGGGAGAAGCGCCACTGCGGCACATGCAGTTCGATGGCGGCGACCTGCGCGAGCCAGACGAGGGTCGGGACGTCCTGGACGAGGGGATACTCCTTGGGGCCGTCCGAGTGCTGGATCGCCTGACGGGGGATCCACGACGGCGCGCCCGGTTCGATCTGCTTCGTGAAGAACGAGTCAGCCGGGGCCTCCGCGCTCCCGACGCCCTCCACCCAGCGTTTGCGGGTGACGGGGCGGCCGTCGAGGAGGGGGAGCAGGAGCGGAGCGATGGCCGTGTAGTAGGCGATGATCTCGCCCTTGGTGGTGCCGGTCGCGGGATACACGACCTTGTCGAGGTTGGTCACACGCAGGCGTCGGCCGTCGACCTGCACGATCTGCCCTTCTGTGACCATGGGGCCAGCGTAGTCAAGGGTCCGCGTGGTCGAGGCGTCGGTGGTCAAGGGGCTGGTCGTGACGGCGGCGGCTGGTGTCTACTGGTGTGATGAGGACGATCTGGAAGGGCGCACTGACGTTCGGGCTCGTGAACGTCCCGGTCAAGGTGTACTCCGCGACCGAGGACCACGACGTGCCGCTGCATCAGGTGCACGAGAAGGACGGCGGACGCATCCGCTATCAGCGCACCTGCGAGGTGTGCGGCGAGACCGTGGCCTACGCGGACATCGATCGCGCCTACGTCGACGAGGGCCAGACCGTCGTGCTGACGAAAGACGACCTCGCGGCGCTTCCGGCGGAGAAGAGCCGGGAGATCGACGTGGTCGAGTTCGTGCCGTCCGACCAGGTCGATCTGCTCTCACTCGACAAGCCGTACTACCTCGAACCCGATTCGAAGTCGCCGAAGGCCTACGTGCTGCTGAGGAAGACCCTCGAGCAGACCGACCGCACGGCGATCGTGCGCTTCACCCTGCGGCAGAAGACCCGCCTCGCCGCGCTCCGGGTGCGAGGGAAGGTGCTCGTGCTGCAGACGCTCCTGTGGGCAGACGAGGTGCGCGAAGCCGCTTTCCCGGCGCTGGACGAGGACGTGCGGATCTCGAAGAAGGAGTTGGAGCTCTCGGCCTCCCTCGTCGACAGCTACTCGGCGGACTTCGACCCCGAGGCGTTCGTCGACGAGTACCAGAAGGAACTGCGCACCCTCATCGACGCGAAGATCGAGGCGGGCGACACGTTCGACGTGGCCGAGACCTTCGGTGAAACCGAGAAGGCGGCAGAGGGCGGCGAGGTCATCGACCTCATGGAAGCGCTGCGCGCGAGCGTGGCGCGGTCGAAGGAAGAGCGCGCCAAGAACGCGGGGTGATCATCGGGTGCCGAGGAGTCGGCCCCCGATGCGCGATCAGTGCTTGCCGTCGCCGTCCAGGTCGGGAGAACGGTCGAAGACGTCGGCGTCGAGCACGAGCTCCTGTGCCTCCTCGGCGTCGGTGACCACGTCTTCGCCTGCCGCAGCGGACTTCTTGGCCTTGTGACGCTCGGAGAGGTAGTGCCACAGGGTGACGAGCGCGGTGCCACCGACGGCCGCAAACAGGATCAGGTCGATGTAGCTCTCCACGAACTCGGCGACCGGCGGGATGAAGCCGATGAGATAGCCGAACATGGTGAGCCCGAAGCCCCAGAGGACTGCCCCGATCAGGTTGTAGAGGGTGTACTTGCGCCATGGCATATGGCCCACACCAGCGGCGACCGGCGCGAAGGTGCGCACGATCGGCACGAAGCGCGCGAGGATCACGGTGATGCCGCCGAAGCGCTCGAAGAACGCGTTCGTGCGTTCGACGTTCTTCTTGCTGAACAGGCCCGATTCCTTGCGCTCGAAGACCGCCGGTCCACCCTTATGCCCGATGACGTATCCGACTTCACCGCCGACGAACGCCGCGAGGCCGATCAGGAGTGCGACCCACCAGACGTTGATGCCGAAGACGCCGTGCTCGGAGCCCGCGATCGGGTGCGAGAGGAGGCCGGCGATCACCAGGAGGGTGTCACCGGGAAGCAGGAACCCGACGAGCAGACCGGTCTCGGCGAAGATGATGAAGCACACCACGAGCAGTGCCCACGGCCCGGCGGTCCCGATGATCGTCGCAGGGTCGAGCCAGGGGATGAGAGCGGTCGGCGCGTGCAGCATGGTTTCGAGCACAGGGGGAGTCCCGTCGGTGGTGAATGGTCGGCGGTAGAACAGAGCGATGTCGTGGCGACCCGAGAAGGATGCCGTCGTCTCTCGTGCGGAAGGTGGGACTTGAACCCACACGCCCTGGGGCACAGGAACCTAAATCCTGCGTGTCTGCCAATTCCACCACTCCCGCGCGGTGGAAACAGTCTACTGATCGTCGAAACCGCCTGTCTGGGGATCAGCCCGCAGTCCGTCTCCCCCTGAGCGCTCGGGCGCGCCAGAGCGGCTGTGGATAACTTCGGAGGGCGGAGGGCGATTGTTGCGAGGATGCCTGGGTGAGTCATCCGTCCGCCCTTGTCGCCGACCGTGTGCGGTCGCGTCTGCGCGCCGAGGGCATCGACCCGTCGATCGATCCGGAGGCGGCCTGGCGCATCACCCACGCCGAGGTTCGCCGCCACGACGATCTCGCCCTCGCTCGCGGGGAGGCGCTGATCGACGATGAAGCGGCGTGCGTGAGAGAGGTCATGGCGTCGCTCAGCGGATTCGGCGCGCTGCAGCCGCTGCTCGACGATCCGGAGATCGAGGAGATCTGGCTCAACGGAACGGGCCACGTGCACGTCGCGCGAGAGGGCACGGCCGAGCGGACGGGCCTTCGTCTCGACGATGTCGCGGTGCGCGACCTCGTCGAGCGCATGCTGCAGTCGACCGGCCGGCGGGTGGATATCAGCCAGCCGTTCGTGGATGCCTCGTTGCCGGACGGATCCCGTCTGCACGTGGCGATCGCCGACGTGGTGCGCGGCTCCTGGGCCGTCAACATCCGCAAGTTCCTGCCGAAGTATCGATCCCTCGACGCGCTCGCGGCGCAGGGGATGATGCCGACCGACGTCGCGGAGCTGCTGACGACCGCCATGAACGACGGCCGCAGCGTGATCGTCTCGGGTGCGACGCACGCGGGCAAGACCACCATGCTCGGCGCGCTGCTGGCCTCCTGCGCCGGTACGCAGCGCATCGTCACTGTGGAGGAGACGTTCGAACTTGCCGTGGAGGGGCCTGATCTCGTCTCGCTCCAGGGGCGCCAGGCGAGTCTCGAGGGGACGGGGGAGATCACCTTGCGTCGACTGGTGAAGGAGGCGCTGCGCATGCGCCCCGACCGTCTCGTCGTCGGCGAGGTCCGCGACGCCGAAGCCCTCGATCTCGTGCTCGCGCTCAACACCGGCGTACCCGGGGCGTGCACTGTGCACGCGAACTCGGCGACCGAAGCCATCGAGAAGCTCACGATCCTCCCGCTCTTGGCCGGACGGAACATCGATCGTGCATTCATCGCACCGGCGCTCGCCGCGTCGATCGATCTGGTCGTGCACTGCGTCCGAGATCAGGCAGGACGGCGACACGTGCAGGAGATCATCGCTCCGACAGGCGACATCGACGAGGGGAAGGTGCGCACGAGGTCGGTCTACCGGGCGCGAACCCGGCAGAGCGACGATTTCGGCAGGGAGCGCGGGGACCTGCGCCCGATCGAGGCCGCATCGTGACGGTGCTCGTGGGCGCTGTCCTCGCTGCGGGTGTGCTCCTGTGCCTCTCGCCATGGATGTGGCCCCTGTCGGACGGGGCCGAACCGCTCCCGAGACAGGGTCGGCATGAAGGATAAGAAATGACCGTCACCCACCACGTCCGTGTGCACCGCAGCGACGAGAACCTCGCCAGGGAAGAGCAGCTCGCCTGGAAGATCGCCGAGGTCGCCGCCGACCAGGTCGAGGTCGAGCAGGACGTCGTCGGCATGATCATCAACCGCATCATCGACAACGCTTCGGTGGCTGCGGCCTCCCTCACCACCCCCGCCTCCCCCTCGGCGGACCATCACGTGGATCGCCGGCGGTGTCTTCGCCTGCGCCACGGCCGTCGTCTTCTGGGTCGTGGCGGTGTCTTCTGCCTCCTCGGGGGCGGCATCCGTCCTGATCGGACCGCTCGACGAGCTCAGTCTTCTCACTCTGTCTGTACTCCTGGCTTTCGGCTCCCTCGGCGTCGGCCTGTGGAGCATCGAAGCGCCGCGGAGGATGCTGCCGCTGAAGGTCATCGGCGTCGTGCTGGCCACGTGCGCCGGGGCCCTCGCTGCGCTCGCTGCAGTCTTCACCGTCGACGCGAACGTGACGCCCGTACTGCACAGGGGCTGCGACACCGGGTACGTGGTCGTCGAGCGCTCGTTTCTCATGGGATCGAGCGGCACGGTGTACCGGCAGGACGGGGCGTTCATCGTCACTCAGGTCGGGTGGTCATCCGGTGACAACGGGCACCAGCCGTTCTCGATGGGCGGCTACGCCGTGACCGAAGAGCGCGGCATGCTGACCGTCTCCTACGCCGTCAACCGCCCTGTCGCGAGCACGGGGGTCACGGCCGGTTCCGGCACGTCGCTCTCGCTGCCGGTTCTCGACGACCGCTCGCCGCAGTGCGGGCTGCACACAGCGAGGAGCGCCGATCAGGCTCCGTACCCGCCGATCCCCTCCCCCGAAACGGAGAAGTTGACGGTGGAGAACGTCGACGGCGCGATGAGGGAGATGATCGGCGCGTCGTTCGACGCCGCTGCGGGAGTGGTCGTCGATGCCTCGGGTGCGCCGTTGGACTCTTCCTCGCTGCCCTTGTCGTCGACACCCTGCACGGAAGGCCCCGGCACGCAGCGCGAAGTGCAGATCGCGTTCCGCACCGACGACAACAGCCGATCTCTGGAACGGATTCTGGCGGTGTGGGACCAGGCTGGCTATGCGAAGGACCGGGCGATGCAGGAGGACATCCGCTACAGCGAGAGCCTTCCGGTGGCACGCGTGGGCATCAAGGACACCTCGAGCCTCGATGGGCTGATCCACCTGACGTCGACGTCGGTCTGCATCCCTCCCGCATAGCGTTCCCGATCGCTGTGCGACCGCGGGACGAGTTGAGCAATATATCGGCTCGGACGTACAATTCTGCTGAGTTCTGGCGGGCTGAAGAGCGCCCGTTGACCGCGCGGATGCCCGACCGGCACCGCCCGGGGGTGGTGCGCTCCTCGGCAGCCGATACCGGCCAACCGATTGGAGTGTTGAGATGTTCACGATGCCCGATCCCCGATTCGAGCTGAGGAAGATCACCGATACCGAGTGGCTGATCCTCGATCACCGCTATGCCCAGGATGACTCACGGCGCACGGTCGCCTGCGTCTATCAAGTCGATGCCGTCGAGGTCGAGGTCGTCTGGTTGCGCGACCTCCCGCTCGCGAGCTCCTACATGTCCGCAGCGTGGTAGATCCCTCCCCCGGCGGCGAGGATCCCGCTGCCGACGACCTGGAGGAAGAACGTGAACGTGCCGCTCACCTTCCTGCTGTTCGCGGCGGCCTCGGTGAACGTTCCGGTCATCGTGTCGCCGTCGGCGCCGTGGGCGGTCACGACGACGTCGACGAGGGCCGCTCCCGACGCATCCACGATCGACGCATCTTCGCTCAAGACGACCCTGGCACCGGCGGGCGCGCGCACTTCGAAGGTGTCGCCGGCGTTCGGGAGTTCCCGCTCCACGGTCAACGTGACGGCGAGGAAGGGCAGGGCAGCCGACGGGACCAGCGGATTCGACGCCTCATACGGAGCCACCGAGATGTCCGTGACCGTGGGGGCGGGTTCCGCGGCGAGCGCGGGGGCGTCGGCGATGCCGGCGATGCTCGCGGCACCGACGAAGAGACCGACGACGAGCGCGAGCGCGGATCGGCCGAGGGAACGACGGATCCCCGACGCGCGGAAGACCCCTGACACCTCGCTGATGTCGCCTATCCGAGCTGGTCGAGGACGAGTTCTCCGCGGGCGTTGAGGTTCTCCATCATGCGCTCGATCCGCTTCGTGTCGATCTCCGGCATCCTCGAACCGTCGAACGCGAGGATCAGCGCGATCGCCGGATGCATCCAGATGGTGAGTCGGCCGGCGGGGTTCTTCTCCTCGGGCAGCCAGGTCATCATGAAGCTCTCGTGACGGCGGAGCTTCGTGCCGATCACGATCTTCAGGTGCGCCAACGTCGCATCATCGACCTCGATCGGAGGACGAGAGCTGTTGTACTCGAGAGTTCCCATGGTCTGAGAATACGCGCTCCCGCGTGCCGCATCTCGTGTCGGCGCCGGGTCTCGATCGGGGATCGACGTGCACCCGTCGAGATCCGACCCGGTAGATCAGGCCCCGGCGGCGGTGAGCTCCTCGCGAAGCAGAGCAGCGCCCGCGCTGAGCGCTCGCAGCTTGCCGCGTGCGAGGTCACGTGACAACGGCGCCAAGCCGCAGTTCGTGCTCGGGATGAGCTTGTCGGCGTCGACGAAGCGGAGCGCGTTCCTGAGGGTGTCGGCGACCTCCTCCGGGGTCTCGATCGTGTGGCTTGCCACATCGATGGCTCCGAGCATGACCTTCTTGCCCCGGATGAGCTCGATCAGGTCCAGCGGAACGTGCGAGTGGTGGCTCTCCAGCGAGACGATGTCGATGCTGGACTGCTGCAGCAGCGGGAAGAACTTCTCGTACTGCCGCCATTCCGAGCCGAGAGTCGCCTTCCAGTCCGTGTTCGCCTTGATCCCGTAGCCGTAGCAGATGTGCACCACGGTCTCCGCGCGCAATCCCTCGGCCGCCCGCTCGAGCATTGCCACGCCCCAGTCCTGCACGTCGTCGAAGAAGACGTTGAACGCCGGCTCGTCGAACTGGATGATGTCCACCCCGGCCGCCTCGAGCTCCTTCGCCTCTTGATTGAGGATCGTCGCGAACTCCCAGGCCAGCTTCTCGCGGCTCTTGTAGTGGCGATCGTAGAGGGTGTCGATCATCGTCATCGGGCCGGGCAGTGCCCACTTGATGGGCTGATCAGTCTGCTGGCGGAGGAACCTCGCGTCTTCGACGAACACGGGCTTCTCGCGGCTCACGGCGCCGACGACCGTCGGCACGCTGGCGTCGTACCGGTCGCGGATCCGCACGGTCTCCCGCTGGTCGAAGTCGACGCCGGAGAGATGCTCGATGAACGTCGTGACGAAGTGCTGGCGCGTCTGCTCCCCGTCGCTGATGATGTCGATGCCGGCCTGGCGCTGCTCCTGAACGGCGATGCGGAGCGCATCCTGCATGCCCTCAACCAGGGCGTCGCCCTGCAGTTTCCACGGAGACCAGAGCGTTTCCGGCTCGGCCAGCCACGACGGCTTCGGAAGACTGCCGACGATCGAGGTGGGAAGGAGTGTGTGCATGATCGGTGATTCTCCGTTGGTCATCCGACGGGGACCAGGCACGCGTCGGAGTAGTCGGCGGCCCACTGCTCGAGCAAGGCACCGTGCGGCTTCATGAGATGCGCGTCGGCATACTGCCCCTGCTCGGTCGCGAGCCGACTGCGCTCGTCGCGGTCGTAGGCGATCTTGGTCACCGAGTAATCCTGCTGCTCCAGGGTCGGCCGGTAGATGCTCGCGGCTTCCGAGTTCGCGTTGTAGATCTCGGGCCGGTAGATCTTCTGGAACGTCTCCATCGTGCTGATCGTGCCGATGAGCTGGAGGTTCGTGTAGTCGCCGAGCAGATCGCCGCGGAAGTAGAACGCCAACGGCGCGACGCTGCCGCGCGGCATGAAGTACCGGACGGAGAGGCCCATCTTGCCGAAGTACTCGTCGGTCAGCGAGGGGTCCTTCTGCTCGTACTCGACACCGAGGATCGGGTGGTGGTTCTCGGTGCGACGGTAGGTCTTGCTCGTCGAGACGCTGATGCAGATCACGGGCGACACGGTGAAGCGCTCCTGATAGGCCTCCGAGTCGAGGAAGTGCTGGAACAGCTTGCCGTGCAGCTCGCCGAAGTCGGCGGGAACGCTGAACCCTCCTGCGGCCTCGCTGGCCGCCGGCAGTCGCACGCTGAAGTCGAAGTCGCGGATGTAGGACGAGAAGTTGTTCCCCACGATGCCGTGGCTGCGCGACCCGGTGAGACGGTCGAGGACATGGATGTCCAGGACCTCGAGCAGCGGGAACTCCTGGTCCTCGCCCTCCGCGGCGAACTGCACCGCCACCGAGACGATCTCGAGTTCGACGCTGTAGCGGTCCCGGTCCGGGTTGTCCCAGTGCGCCAGATCGTTGAACCGACGGTCGATCATCGTCAGGGCGTTGCGGAGGTTTTGCTGTCGATGCTCCCCCCGCGCCAGGTTGGCGAAGTTCGTGGTGATGCGGGAGTTGTCCGACGGTGAGTAGTCCTCGTCGAAGCGGGTCGTCGTGATGCGGAAGGTGAATTCGGATGCCATGAGGGCCAATCGGAGGGTGATCGGCCGGGCTCGGCCTCACGAAACGGGATCCCTCCATCGTGCTGCCGGAGGGACCCCATCGGGTAATGCGCCGCGACTATGCCGTGACATAGTCTGGGGCTATGGCCAAGCGCTCGAGCGGCATCACCCTGCAGCACCTCACGTACTACATAGAGGTCGCTGCGGAGGGCTCGATCAGCGCCGCCGCCGACCTGCTCTACGTCGCCCAGCCCACCATGTCCGCCGCGATGAAGGACCTCGAGAGCAGAGTGGGGCGCACGCTCCTGCTCCGCTCCGCCCGCGGCGTGACGCTCACCACCGACGGCGTGGAGTTCCTCGGATATGCCAGGCAGGTCGTCGAGCAGGTGGCGCTCCTCGAACAGCGCTACCTCGGCCGACCGCCGTCGCGACGACTGCTCGGAGTGTCGACCCAGCACTACTCGTTCGCGGTCGACGCGCTGGTGCGGATGGTGAAGGCGACCTCGGCGGCGGAGTACGAGTTCTCGCTGCGCGAGACGCGCACGTGGGACATCATCGAAGACGTCCGGACCCTCCGCAGCGAGCTGGGGATCCTCTACCGGAGCGACTTCAACCGCAACGTCATCGACAAGTTGCTCCGCGACTCCGGTCTCGCGTTCCATCCGCTCTTCGTCGCGGAACCGCACATCTTCATCTCCCGCAAGAACCCCCTCGCCGCTCGAGAGCGCGTGACCCTCGCCGATCTCGCCGACGTACCGAGGCTCACCTTCGACCAGGGCGCCAACAACTCCTTCTACTTCGCCGAGGAGATCCTCTCCACCCTGTCGAGCCCGCGGGACATCCGCGTCTCCGACCGCGCCACCATCTTCAACCTGATGATCGGGCTCGACGGATACACCATCTCGACGGGCATCATCAGCGATGACCTCGATCCCGAGATCATCGCCATCCCCCTCGACATCGACGAACAGATCGAGATCGGCTGGATCGGCCACTCGGCGATCCCCCTCACCGAGCAGGCGCAGCGCTACCTCGCCGAACTGCGCACCGTCGTCTCCGGTTTCGGGGTGGAGCTGCTCGGCTGAGGTCGTCGGCGTCGACAGCTGCATCGGTTCTCAATCCGGTCAGGGCACGCGGAGTTCGCGTATCGGCTCTCGGCGGCTGGCGATCGTGGCTGGAACAAGCGCGGCGATGAGCGCTGTGACCATCGTGAGGACACCGAGTGCCACGGTGAAGGTGAATCCCGGCCAGGGGTCCCCTGTGGCTGCCAGGACGAGGAACGAGACGATCGTGCCGATGACGATACCGACGGCTGCGAGGATGACCGTCTGGGTGAGGAGAAGTCCGATGATCAGAGCGCGGCTCGCGCCGAGCGCTCGTCGCCGGCCGAAGTCCTTCCGGCGCATCATGACGAGGCCGTACAGCAGTATCGCGACGAGCATCCCGGTAAGCGCGAGCAACGCGAGCACCAACCCACGCGAGAAACTCCCGAGTTGACCTTCGATGAGCCCCCGCAGTTGCGCGAGTGCTTCGCTGGTCTGCACCGTGACTTTCGTCGGATCGGCGGCGGCAAGCACTGACAGTGCTGCTTTACTGACGGGCGAGACCAACTCTGGGCTCTCGGCAATAATCACCAAGACGCCGATCGCCTCGTCGCCGCTCGCCTCAGGTTGAGGAACGAGGACGACGGGCTCGAGTGGGCGCAGAAAATCGGGCACATCGAGGCGTCCGCCGATTCCGTACGAGGCCCCGCTGGTCAGGGTAATCCCCCCGGATCGGTCCGGCATACCGAGCTGTTCGAGTGCGGGACCGGACGCCCAGGCGAGCCCGCCGGGAATCGGGGAGTCTTCGGGAACTCCGAGCCGGTCGAGCTGATCGCCATACGCGAACCGCACCGGTACGCGCAATCCATCGACGATGGCGCTATTGGTGGCATCGACTGCCGACGAGAATCCTGCCGACCATTCGATGCCCTCGATACGATCGATACGATCGAGAACGCTGCTCGTGACGCCCGCGCCCGCATCGGCACGCACGACGATGGAGCGCGTGCCGGCAGAATCGATGGATCCGAGCACCTGCTGCTCAGCACCGACGGTGCGTCCTGTGGTGAGCATCACAGCGAGGACCATCCCGACCACCATCATGATCGTGACGATGGACGCGACCGGTTGCGATCGTGCGGAAGCTGTCGCCTCGCGGATCACGGAGCCGATCACAGTCGGATCTCCACGTCGCTGGCCGCTGCGACCTCAGGGGAATGGGTGACGACGATCACGGTGTTCCCGGCGGAGGCGTGCATGCGCAGTGCATCGATGACGAGAGAACTCGTGGTGGGATCGAGGTTTCCCGTCGGTTCGTCTGCGAGCAATATCGCAGGCTCAGACAAAAGGGCTCTACACAGGGCGATTCGCTGGGCCTGCCCTCCAGAAACCTGCCCCGGCTTGCGATGCGCCGGCACGTCCACTCCGAACCGGTCCAAGAGCTGCGAAGCCCGCCGCTCGGCCTCTTTTCGAGGCTCCCTCCTGTAGAGCGCAGTTTCGGTGACGTTGTCGAGGACAGAGCGAGTGGCGTCCAAAGCCGCGTCCTGGAAGACGAAGCCGAACTGGTGAGAACGCAATCGAGCGCGTTCCGCGTCCGGCAGACCGACGACGTTCCGCCCGCCAAACAGCACTTCACCACTGGATGGGTCCAGCATGAGGCCGAGCAGGTAGAGGAGCGTCGACTTACCTCGTCCCGAGGGGCCGGTGAGCGCCGTTACGCATCCCACCCTGAATCGCGCCGACCACTCATCCAGCACGGCCTGTCCACGGGAATACCCGAAGGTGATATCGCGGGCCTCCAACAGGACATCATCTCTTCCCATCAGCCACGTCCTGTACTCCCGTCATTCCCCGGACTCATCCTTTGCGGGAACTCGTACGCGGATGCCTTCATCGACGCCGGAGACCACCGACATACCCTTCGCGGAGGTCCGTACCTCGACGGGGATCCGCTTTCCATCCTCACCGATCACGGCGGTCCCGGCATCGGCCATCGTGACGAGTGCGGACGACGGCACCAACAGGCCCTCGACCTGCTCGACCGTCACCACGTTCGACAGGAGTGTCGTCTGGCCCGAGACCGGGACCTGCCCGCAAGCATCGCCGCACAGCACCGTCCCATCGGGACCAGTCACAGCAATCGAGATCGCTCCGCCGTCGGCGTCGCGCTCCTGCTCGCCGGCGACACCTCGCCAGGTCTGTCCATCTGGAGAGGTCACCTCGATCACGGTGCCGGCAGTGATCATCGCGGCCTGCCCCTCGGACACCGGCACCCAGAATCGGGGTGCAGCCGGCAGACCGAGAACCGCCTCCTCGCCGCCCGAGAGGCTGGCGCCACGGTGTATGGACTCGGAGTTCAAGGCGAGCCGGGCCGGCAACCGTGAGACGAAGATCAGATCGCCCTGCTCCACGACACCGCTTTCCGACAGCCCCGAAGACTTCTGCCAGCGTTTGATCGCCGCGATCGTCCCTGCCTCTGCTCTGCCATCGAACGCGCTGTCGTAGTACCCCAACGCGGCGAGCATCTCCTGCAACTGCCGCACGTCCGCCCCCGCGACGCCGGCGCCGATCTGCCGGAACATCGGCACCTCCCCTTGGGCGACAGCGACCGGTCGCAGATCGACCGAGTAGAGCACGGAACCGTGAGAGACTTCGGCCCCCGGCTCGATTCCTATGCTGGTGACGATCCCCGATGCGTGATTGGACCCCGCCGGCACCTGGCTCCATTCGGCGATGGTGTTCAGCGAGATCGACGCGCCCACCTTTCCCCGCGTGACCTCGACATAGGTGTGCTCGGTCGACGCCAGTGGATCGTCGGCGGGTCGCAGCACCGTCATCGTCGCCCACGCGCACGCCGCCCCCACGACCAGCAAGACGAGACCTCCCAGCACCAGCCTCCAGGACAAACGGCGCCCTCGCCCGTCAACACTCATTGGATTGCCGCACCTCTCGATCGTCCGCCCCGCATTCCCACGCCCTGCCCACCGCGACGACCGGGAACGGATCGCACGAAATCGGACGGGGAGCAGCTATGACGTTACTCAGATGCGCCCAGCGACCACGCCGGTTGCGGACATTTTTCGGATACCTCTCGAAACTCGGACTCGCCGATCGGCGTCGTCGTCAGAGTGGACGCACCGTACGCCATCCACCTCTCGTCGTGAAAGCTGTCGATGTACTGCTGCTCGCTCGGCGCGGGATCGACGTCGAAGCCGTGATCGATGAGGCACTCCCTCGTCGCCAGCTCCTGTTTGTAGACATCGGCGATGGCCTCAGAATCCATGCGTTCGATCCTGTCGTCGATGAGAGCCCAGCACTCCTTCTCATCCGACACGTAGAGATCCTGCTGGCCCGAGGGAACCTGACTGCTGTTCGCCTCGATTCCGCCGTCCCAGTTGATCGTCACGTCCCAGCCACGATCCCGGAGACACTGATACACGGTGTCTGCCGCGGGAGACAGACTGAAGGACTCGGGGTCTGCACCGGCTCCAGATGACGCGTCTGTCGCTGATGAACAAGAGACGAGTGTTGCCGCCAGCGTGATGAACAGGCTGGCGGCAACGAGGTTCGAGCCTCTCAAGTGCGGCATCCGATGAGATGCGAGGCCATGTTGACGCTGGACGAGATCTCGACCCAGACGGGGCCTTGTCCTCGTCATCCGTAGAAATTGCTGTACCCGGAGGGCTTCGTGGATCTCTTCCACTCGCCGGGAATCTCGTGATAATGCGTGACGCTCTTTGTGGAAGTCGCGGACGAGAATGAGAACTGAGAACCTGAACACGACGCTGTTCCGATCTCCTAGTTACTACTTGCATTCGCGGCCGCCGCTCCACCGAGGAGCATCGCGAAGCTCAGACCTACCCCTGCACAGAGCGCTCCGGCCCTTTTCCAGGTCCTTGAATACCCTCGTCTTGGTTTAGCGAAATGTGTCACTTTTTCTCCTTTGATTCAGTGACGGTCCTTGATTCCGAGCACGGTAACACATCAGCTGCGCTCGTGTGAACCAGCCATCGGGCGGAGCATCCGCCCCCGATGCGCAACCAGCGCGCGGCTCTCATCGAGCCGCGATTGCATTTGTCCCCCAAATGGCCGACAAGATTTGAGCGCGTTTGTCCGCCATAAGGGGGACAAACGCATGCAAAGGACGTGTTTTCCTTGTGCGTTACTGAATGTCGGGGTATCGTCCCGCCCGACAGAGCCTTTGAAAGCCATCTTCTACCTTGCGAAATTCACACCACGCGGCACCGAAGAGAGTGAACAAGACCGATCGCCGGTGGGTCCCGCCGGCAGAAGCCGCCGCGGCACCCGAGCCGAGAGGTCACCCACCCAGAAACGGAAAAACCCCCTCACGAGGAGGGGGTTTCCCTGGCGGTGACGGTGGGATTTGAACCCACGGTAGGGGGTTACCCTACACAACTTTTCGAGAGTTGCACCTTCGGCCGCTCGGACACGTCACCGCGGAATAGCTTACGCGACGTGGGGCCTGCACGCGAATCGAGAGCCGCGCGTCACCAGGCGGCGGCGATCTCGGCGTGCGTGCGCAGGATGCCCTCGGTCGAACCGGCGGGCGCGCGGCCGATGCCGC
>NZ_JAGYWT010000080.1:0-7484 GCF_019279095.1 Microbacterium sp. BF1
GCCGTGGACGAACTGGGCCTCGGTCCGTCGGACGTCGAACTGGCCCTCGACCCCGACCTGCCCCCGCTGCACGCCGACCCGGTGCTGCTCCTGCGCGTGCTGGTCAACGTGATCGCCAATGCGCACCGGCACTCCCCGGATGACACCCGGGTCATCGTGTCCACGAGCGCCCTCGGTGATCGGGCCGAGATCCGCATCATCGACCGCGGAGAAGGCGTCTCGCCTGAGCGGCGCGACCGCATCTTCCAACCGTTCCAGCGATTCGGCGACACCGACAACACGACAGGACTCGGGCTCGGACTCGCCCTGTCGCGCGGGTTCACCGAAGGGATGGGCGGTACCCTGACACCCGAGGACACTCCTGGTGGAGGCCTCACCATGGTCATTTCCCTGCCGCTGGCTGCAGGACCCCGCGACACGGAGGGCACGGAGTGAAGCTCCTCATCGCCGACGACGACCCGCAGATGGTATCGATGCCGTACTGCATCACCGGGTTCCAGTACGTCATCACCAGGACGGGGACGTCGGTGGCCGCGGTGATCGCGCGGATCGCGGTGAAGAGGTCGGCCACCCGGAAGCCCGCGGCCAGTGCTTTGGTCGTCGCCTCCTGGATGATTGCGCCGTCCATCACAGGGTCGCTGTAGGGCGGGCCGAGCTCGATGATGTCGACGCCGTTCTCGGCGAGGGCGATGGCCGCCTGGATGCTCGTCTCGAGGTCGGGGAAGCCGACGGGGAGGTACCCGACGAAGGCGCTGCGGCCGGCGTCCTGGGCGCGCTGGATCGCCTGTTCGACACGGCTCATAGCTGCGGCTCCCCCTTCGCGGCCAGTTCTTCCTCTTCGCTCTCCGCGGAGACGTCGTGTGCCAGAGCAGCCTCGTCGTAGAGCTGGAAGTAGCGGGCTGCGGTGTCCATGTCCTTGTCGCCTCGGCCCGACAGGCAGATCGCGATCAGTCCATCGGAGCCGAGATCGCGCCCGATGCGCAGCGCGCCGGCGAGGGCGTGGGCCGACTCGATGGCCGGGATGATCCCCTCGGTGCGGCTGAGCAGGCGCAGTGCCTGCATCGCCTCGTCATCGGTGGCCGGGATGTACTCGGCCCGCCCGATGTCGGCGAGCCAGGAGTGCTCCGGACCGACGCCCGGGTAGTCGAGCCCGGCGGAGATCGAGTGCGACTCGACCGTCTGGCCGTCCGCATCCTGGAGGACGTACGTCTTCGCGCCGTGCAGCACGCCGGGGCGCCCGCGCTCAATCGACGCCGCGTGCTTGTCGGTGTCGACGCCATCGCCGGCGGCTTCGACGCCGTAGAGCTTGACGCCCTCGTCGTCGAGGAACGCGTCGAACATGCCGATCGCGTTGGATCCACCGCCGACGCAGGCCACGACCGCGTCGGGAAGCCGACCCACCTCGTCGAGCAGCTGGGCGCGGGCCTCTTCGCCGATGATCTTCTGGAAGTCGCGGACCATCGCGGGGAACGGGTGCGGTCCCGCCGCGGTGCCGAAGATGTAGTTGGTGGTCTCCACCGACGCCACCCAGTCGCGATAGGCGTCGTTGATCGCGTCCTTGAGCGTGCGCGAACCTGAGGTCACCGGAACGACCTCAGCGCCCAGGAGGCGCATGCGCGCCACGTTGAGCGCCTGACGCTCGGTGTCGACCTCGCCCATGTAGATGGTGCAGTCCAGGCCGAACAGGGCGGCTGCGGTCGCGGTGGCGACGCCGTGCTGACCGGCACCGGTCTCGGCGATCACACGGGTCTTGCCCAGGCGCTTGGTCAGCAGCGCCTGACCGAGCACGTTGTTGATCTTGTGCGAGCCGGTGTGGTTCAGATCCTCGCGCTTGAGGAAGACGCGCGCACCACCGGCGTGCTCGGCGAACCGCGGCACCTCGGTGATCGCGGACGGGCGGCCGGCGTACGAGCTGAGCAGATGCGCCAGCTCGGACCGGAACTCCGGATCGGCGATCGCCTCCTCGTACGCCGCGGTCAGCTCATCGATCGCGGCGATGAGCGACTCGGGCATGAAACGCCCGCCGAACTCACCGAAGAAGGGGCCGTGCTGGTCGCGCAGGCTCATCATGCCTCCAGGAAACGCTTGAGAGTGGCGACGGGGTCGCCGGTCACGAGCGCCTCGCCGATCAAGACGACGTCAGCACCCGCGGAACGGTAGTGCACGACATCGGCAGGCGTGAGCACCGCCGACTCGGCGATCTTCACCGCCGTGTCGGGGATGCGCTCGACCAGGCGTCCGAACAGGTCGCGGTCGAGTTCGAGGGTCTTGAGGTCGCGCGCGTTCACCCCGATGAGCGGTGCACCCAGGTCGATCGCGGCTTCGAGCTCCTCGGCGGAATGCGTCTCGACGAGGGGGGTCATGCCCAACTCGCCGATGAAACCGTAGAGGTCGCGCAGAACGTCGGGTTCGAGCCCCGCGACGATCAGCAGGACGAGGTCGGCACCCGCCGCACGTGCCTCGAGCACCTGGTAGCGGGTGGCGATGAAGTCCTTGCGCAGCACCGGAAGCGACACCCGGGCCGTCACGGCCTCGAGGTCTGCGAGGCTGCCGCCGAAGCGGCGCTCCTCCGTGAGCACGCTGATCGCCGATGCCCCGCCGGTCTCGTAGAGAGAGGCCTGGAGAGCCGGATCGGGGATCTCTGCGAGAGCTCCCCTGGACGGGCTCGCCCGCTTGACCTCGGCGATGATCTTGACACGATCCGCCGGTGCCAGGAACGACAGTGCGTCCTTGGCGGCGGGGCGCGCGAGCGCTTCTCGTTCGAGGGCGGCCAGCGGGCGCGACAGGGCGCGACGCTCAGCGTCTGCGACAGCGCCGGCCGTCAGGTCGGCGAGCACCATTAGTGCGCCTTCGGAGCGTACTTCGGACCCTTCACGCCGTAGCCGGCCTTCGCGAGCACCCAGCCGACGATCGCGCCGATCGGGATGAGCGCGACCGAGGCGACGACGAGGGCAGGCTGCTCGAAGCAGAAGGCGACGGTGCCGGCGGCGACGCCGACCAGCATGATCACGACGGCGGTCCAGGCTGCAGGCGAGTGTCCGTGGCCGGGGTCGGCGATCGGGTTGGTCATGTTCTCCTCCGGGGGACGACGTGCAGTTCGGAATCAGTCTATCGGGGTCAACGGGTCGGATCTGTTCCCCGGGACAGCTCGTCCCAGGAATCCACGGCGTCGACGGGGCCATCGTGCGCGACCTCGACGTGGTCGGTGCGGTAACGCCGGCCTCCGACCGTCCACCCACGCCAGGTCATCAGGACCACCACGGAGGAGAGAAGCAGGAGGGCCCAGCCCACCAGAGCGATGAAAGGCCATGCCGAGGGCACGATGCTCACCACGACTTCACGGACCGCGTCACCACCGGCGAGGCCGGTCACCTCGGTGACCGTGGCGGCGACGGCGTCGAAGGGCTCGGCGAGCAGCAGCTGGAGTGTCGACCAGCCCAGGAACAGAGCCGTCGCCCCCGCGAGCACGCCGAACACCAGACGGACGACCTTGCCGGAGATCGACAGCGCGGCGCCGAGCGCCAACACCGCCAGGCTGAGCGGGGCGAGCAGCACCAGGGCGGACGCGCCGGGGACCAGGATCGCCTCGCCCGCGTCGGCGCGTTCGACCGTCAGCCATGTCTGGGTCGACGAGATGATGCCGATCGCACCGGCGAGGAGGAAACCGGAGACGGACAGGGAGCGGCCCCGCTGCGCGAAGGTCATGACTGCTCCGTCCCGGTGAGGGCCTGGAGATCGTTGGCGTCGAAACAGGTGCGCGTTCCGGTGTGACAGGCGGGACCGGTCTGCGCCACGAGGAGCAGGATCGCATCCCCGTCGCAGTCCAGACGGGCCTCACGCACGACCTGGATGTGACCGGACGTGTCACCCTTGCGCCAGTACTCCTGACGCGAGCGCGACCAGTACGTGGCTCGCCCGGACGTGAGCGTGCGGCGGAGGGCCTCCGCATCGACCCACGCGAGCATGAGCACGTCGTGCGTGTCCCACTGCTGCACGATCACGGGCGCGAGTCCGTCGGCGTTGAAGGCGACCTGGGCGATGCGCTCGTCCACGGAAGTCGCCTGCGTGTCTGCGTCGGTCATCGTACGAGCACCCCTTCGGCGCGAAGAGCGTCCTTGACGTCTCCGACGGTGAGCGCACCGGTGTGGAAGACGCTCGCCGCGAGGACGGCATCCGCACCGGCCTTGATCGCCGGAGCGAAGTCGGCAGCCCGCCCGGCGCCTCCCGAAGCGATGACCGGCACGGAGGCGGCCTCCCGCATCAGGCGGACGAGTTCCAGGTCGAAGCCGTCACGCGTGCCGTCGGCATCGATCGAGTTCACGAGCAGTTCGCCGGCACCGCGTTCCGCGGCCTCGCGCGCCCAGTCGAGGGCATCGAGGGTGGTCTGGGTACGGCCCCCGTGCGTGGTCACCACGAAGCCCGAACGCGTGGTGGGGGCCCGCTTCACGTCGAGGGACAGCACGAGCACCTGCGCACCGAACCGATCGGCGATCTCGCCGATGAGTTCCGGACGCGCGATCGCAGCCGAGTTGACCCCGATCTTGTCGGCGCCGACGGAGAGCAGACGTGCCACGTCGTCGACGCTGCGCACTCCCCCGCCGACGGTCAGCGGTACGAACACCTGTTCCGCCGTGCGCTGGACGACGTCGTAGGTCGTCGCCCGCGCATCCACGGTCGCGGTGACGTCGAGGAAGGTGATCTCATCCGCACCCTGCGCGGCATAGTGCCGGGCGAGTTCGACGGGATCGCCCATGTCGCGGAGATTCTCGAAGTTGACGCCCTTGACGACACGGCCGTCGGCCACGTCGAGACACGGGATGACACGGCTGGCGAGCGTCATCACAGCCTCGCGTTGTGGATCGCGGTGACCAGGATGGCCCGCGCACCGAGCGCGTAGAGCGCGTCCATCACGGGGTTGACGCGCGAGCGCGCGACCATCACCCGCACCGCCACCCACTCGGGGTCGCGCAGCGGTGAGACGGTCGGAGACTCGACGCCGCCGGCGATCTTCACGGCGTCGTCCAGGAGAGCGACGGGCAGGTCGTAGTCGATCATCACGAAGCGACGAGCGACCATCACACCGCGAAGGCGGCGAAGGAGCGTCTCCGCGCCCTCGGCATCGACGGGACCGGCGATGAGCACGGCCTCCGACTCCAGGATAACGGGACCGAACACCTCGAGCCCGGCCTGACGCAGCGTCGTTCCGGTCTCGACGACATCGGCCACCGCGTCGGCGACGCCGAGGCGGACCGCGGATTCCACGGCGCCGTCGAGCGGCACCAGATCGACCGCGATGTCGCGCTCGTCGAGGAACGCGTCGACCAGTCCCGGATACGACGTGGCGATGCGCAGGCCGTCGAGCTCGGTCACATCCGTGTAGCGCCCCGTCGGAGCGGCGAAGCGGAAGGTGGAGCCGGCGAAGCCGAGCGCTTCGATCTCCCGAGCGCCGGGCATACGCGCGTCGAGCAGGAGATCACGACCGGTGATGCCCACATCGATCGCGCCGGAGCCGACGTAGGTCGCGATGTCCTTGGGCCGGAGGAAGAAGAACTCCACGTCGTTCTCGGCGTCGATGACGTGCAGGGTCTTGGGGTCGCGTCGACCGGCGTAGCCCGCCTCGGCGAGCATGTCGGCGGCGGTCTCGGAGAGCGAGCCCTTGTTGGGAACAGCGATGCGCAGCATGGAGTGCTTTCAGTTCGAGGTGATCGGAACGGAGCGCATCACAGATGTCGGTAGACGTCCTGCAGGCTGATGCCCTTGGCGAGCATCATCACCTGGACGTGATAGAGCAGCTGCGAGATCTCCTCGGCGGCGGCTTCGTCGGACTCGTACTCGGAAGCCATCCACACCTCGGCGGCTTCTTCCACGATCTTCTTGCCGATCGTGTGCACACCGCCGTCGAGCTCGGCGACCGTTCCCGATCCCTCAGGGCGGGTCTCGGCCTTGACGCTGAGCTCGGCGAACAGCTCGTCGAAAGTCTTCACGCTTCCAGGCTAGCGGCTCTGGCGAGGTCTCTCAGCCGGGTGACGGCCGCCTCGACATCATCGGCGCCGTACACGGCCGAACCCGCCACGAAGGTGTCGGCACCCGCGGCGGCCGCGATCTCGATGGTGCGATCGGAGATGCCCCCGTCGACCTGGAGCCAGATCTGGGATCCTCTCCGACGCGCCTCCTCGGCGAGAGCGCGAAGTTTCGGCATCGTCTCCGGCATGAAGCTCTGTCCACCGAAACCGGGTTCGACGGTCATCACGAGGATCTGATCGAACTCGTCGAGCACGTCGTAGAGGGATTCCACGGGCGTCGCGGGCTTCACCGCGACTCCGGCCCGAGAGCCGATCTCGCGGAGCCGGCGCGCCAGCGCGACGGGGTCGTCCGCGGCCTCGAGATGGAAGGTGACGCTCGCCGCGCCGATCTCCGCGTACTCGGGAGCCCATCGCTCGGGATCCGTGATCATGAGGTGCACATCGAGCGGGATCGGGCTGGTCGCCTGGATGCGCTCGACCATCTGCGGACCGAACGTCAGGTTGGGGACGAAGTGATTGTCCATCACGTCGACATGCACGAAGTCAGCGGTCGCGATCCGGGCGAGATCCGCCTGCATGTTCACGAAGTCGGCGGCGAGGATGCTCGGGTTGATGCGCGGGGCGCGAGGCAGTTCCACGGTCCTAGTCTTCCTTCCCTGATGGAGTGTTCTCCGTTGCGGTGCGCTGCAGGAGCGCGAGGAACATGGCATCCGTCCCGTGGCGGTGCGGCCAGAGCTGAGCACTGCCCGAACCCGTCCGGCCTTCGTCGGCCAGATCGATCGGCGAGCGAGCGACGTCGGCGATCGCCGCACGGGCGTCGAGCTCGACGATGTCCGCGCGGTCGCGCAGCACCTCCTTCACGACCCCTGTGGTTTCGGCGAGGTGTGGCGAGCACGTGACGTAGGCGACGATCCCGCCGGGGGCGAGAGCGTCCAGGGCCGCCGAGAGCAGCTCCACCTGGAGCGGTACCAGTTCGGCGACATCGGCCGGAGACTTCCGCCACCGCGCCTCAGGGCGACGGCGCAGTGCGCCCAGGCCCGTGCAGGGAGCATCGACGAGGATACGGTCGAACTCCCCCGGCCGAGCCGACGCGAGTGCACGCCCGTCCTGCTCGTGCACGACGATCTCGCCGGGTACGGCTCTGAGCGCCTTGCGCACCAGTCGCGCCCGGACCGGGACGATCTCGTTCGCTTCCAGAGTGACCTCGTGCTCGTGCGCCACTGCGGCCAGGAGAGCGGTCTTACCGCCGGGGCCGGCGCACAGATCGAGCCAGCGCTCGCCGGCGGTGATCGGAGCGGCACCGGCCAGGGCGAGCGCCACGAGCTGGGACCCCTCGTCCTGCACGCGCACCGTGCCACCGGAAGCCTCAACCGCACGACGCGGATCGCCCCCGGGAGACACGAAGGCCGTCGATGCGTAGGGAAGGCGGGGTTCCCCCGGCTCGGCCAGCCCCGGAAGGGC
>NZ_JAGYWT010000800.1:0-677 GCF_019279095.1 Microbacterium sp. BF1
CGGATGGAAGGAGCGATGCGCGCGGGCGGTGGGTTCGTCGAATTCGTCGTGGTGGGCAATCGCGCGGTGAGCGTGCTGATCACTGCGGCGACGCAGGTCGTGATCTCCGTCGACTCCTTCGCGACCAGCGTGAGCACGTCGTAGGTGGCCACGATGTCATCGTGCTGATTCTTCAGCACGGCGTCCCAGCGCACCTCTCCGTACTCGTCGGTCTCGCGGGGGGTGATCTGCTTCGCGGTGAGCTCCACACGGATGTCGTCGCCGGGGGAGACCGGCGTCACGAACCTCAGGTTCTCCAGCCCGGAGTTCGCCAGCACGGGACCGGGCGCCGGGTCGACGAAGAGACCCGCAGCCCACGACACCAGCAGATACCCGTGCGCGACGCGTCCGGGGAAGAACGGGTTCGCGGAGGCTGCGATCTCATCCATGTGCGCATAGAACGTGTCGCCGGTGAACGCCGCGAACGTCTCGATGTCGTCGAGGGTCACGGTGCGCGAGCCGCTTCTGACCTGATCGCCCACGTGGAGCTCGGCCAGAGACTTGCGGAACGGATGCACGCCGCCGTCCTGCTCGTAGGGGCGCGCGGCCGCGCCCTGATGCCAGACGCCGGTGAGGGCGGTCATCATCGTCGGAGAACCCTGCACGGCCGTGCGCTGCATGTGATGCAGCACCGCGCG
>NZ_JAGYWT010000801.1:0-673 GCF_019279095.1 Microbacterium sp. BF1
GCGGGGCGATCGCCCTCGCGATGGCCACCGAGGTGCCGCACGCGCGCATCTTCGCCGCCGAGCTCTCCGAGGACGCGCATGCCTGGGCGAGCCGCAACGTCGCGGGAGTCGACAACCTCACGCTGGTGCTGTCCGACCTGGGGGAAGCCTTCCCGGAGCTCGACGGCACGGCCTCCGTGGTCATCTCGAATCCGCCGTATGTGCCCGATGCCGCCATTCCCCGCGATCCGGAGGTGCGGCTGTTCGATCCGGCCATGGCGCTGTACGGGGGAGAGGACGGTCTCGACATCGTGCGTGTGCTCAGCTCACGGGCCCTGCGGCTGCTGCGCCCCGGTGGTCTCCTCGTCATCGAGCACGGCGAACTGCAGGGCGAGTCGATCAGGGACCTCCTCGCGGTCGACGGCTGGCGCGCACCGGCGACGCACCGGGACCTGACGCTCCGGGATCGCACCACCACCGCGCTCCGACCCTGATCAGCAACCTCCGAGCGTGCTCACTGGCCGCGCCGCATAGAATCGAACCGTCATGTCAACCATCTTCGACTGCAGCGACGAGTCGCAGCTCCTCGCCGGCATGCGCCACGCGCGCCAGGCGATCGGCCGTGGCGACCTCATCGTCATCCCCACAGACACGGTGTACGGCGTCGCCGCCGATGCCTTCTCCCCGGCCGCCG
>NZ_JAGYWT010000802.1:0-670 GCF_019279095.1 Microbacterium sp. BF1
CGCAGCTCCGCCAGGGTCTCGCCGACGGCGACGATCCCGTCTCCGCGGCGCAGCCACGCGAGCGGGCGGGAAGGGTCCGCATAGGCCAGGAGGTCTTCGACCGGCTCGATCTCTGTGGTCTCCACGACCAGGTGGGTGGTGTGCACGCGTCCAGCCTATGCCGCTCAGGGAGCGTGGATTCTCGTGGTCGTAGGGTGAGCGGATGAGCGATGCACGCCCCGCACCCGGCACGGAGATGGTCTTCCAATGGCGCAAGTGGGACGGATCACCGCACTGGCGGCACGAGTGCGTCTATCTCGGCGTCGACGAGTGGGGCGACTGGATCGGGCAGCCCGTCGGATGGCACAGCGTGCGCCCCGGCGCCGAGTTCCATGCCGGGGGTCCGAACGTCACCCTGGTTCCCCCGAGCGGTGACCACGCGCTGACCGTCAACCGCCGCCATCGCCGGGGGATGCGCATCTACATCGACCTGGGGTGGGACATCCATTGGTCCGATGATCCGCTGCTGGCGACCGGGATCGACATGGACCTCGATGTGGTGCGCGTCGAGGGTGCACGAGGGACCTGGGTCGACGATCGCGACGAGTGGGCCGAGCACAGTGCGCGCTACGGCTACCCGGCCGACGTCATGGCGCTCCTCGAGGTCGAGCGCGAGGCCCTCGAGGTGCGC
>NZ_JAGYWT010000803.1:0-670 GCF_019279095.1 Microbacterium sp. BF1
GGGTGTCGACGTCTGCTCGGCCGTCCGCACCGAACCGGCTGCCGCAGCATCGACAGGTCCGGAGGGGGAGGCGTTCGCCGGGCCGTCGTCGCCGACGACCCCCGTCGCCTCGTCGGCGGGATCTGAAGCGGTCACTCGTTTACGGTACCCAATCCCGGGCGAGTTCCGCGGTGCGCGGCCTTGTCGCCGTGCGGGTGTCGCCGGCGGTAGGATCGTCAGCACAACCACGGGAGTCCGGCGAGCCGGGCTGAGAGGGAGCGAATCGCGCTTCGACCGTCGAACCTGATCTGGGTCATGCCAGCGCAGGGAGGAGTTCAGATGAATACGTCCACGTCCACATCCGCGACCGCGAAGACGCAGGGGAACACCCCGGGCCGGAGCTACCTGCGCTGGCGGATCGTCGACATCGTCGTCGCCAGCGTCCTCGGAGTCGCAGCCGGCCTGATCTTCCTGGCCTGGAACGTCGGGTACCTCGGGCCGAAAGCCCTGCTCGAGCCGCTGCTGCCCGGCATCCAGGGCCTCCTCGACGGCCCGTGGCTCTTCGCCGGCGTGCTCGGCGGACTCATCATCCGCAAGGCCGGGGCGGCGATCTACGTCGAGCTGCTCGCGGCGGTCGTCTCGGCGCTCATCGGCAACCAGTGGGGCGGGTTCCTCACCCTCGAGGCCGGAC
>NZ_JAGYWT010000804.1:0-670 GCF_019279095.1 Microbacterium sp. BF1
GGCGAAGTCGGGGTCCTCCCCGATCCGGGAGAGCACCTCGGACGCGGATCTGTCCACGAACCGTCGGCGCACCGACGACGGCCGGAGCGACCGTGACCGTTCTGCCGCGAAGGCGAAGACCGTGTCGTGCATGCGCACACGCCCCTCACGCAGCTCGACCAGATGACGGGCGTGCAGGCGGCGCAGATCCCGCGCGGCGGACGGACCGGCCGCGGCGATGAGCACGCCCTCCTCGATGTCCCTGTCCAGCAGCGCGGCATCGGCGAGAAGGTCGGCCTCGGCCGGAGACAGGGAACGCGTCGCCGCCTCCAGGACCGGACGGATGCGCGCATCGCGAGGTTCGTGCTCGAATCTCGATGCGAGGTCCTGGAACGACCAGCCCTCGTGTTCGCGGACGATTCCCGCCAGCATCACGAGATCGAGCGGGAGGCCCCCTCCGACCGCGACGATGCGGCGCAGCGCATCCGCACGCATGGCTGCCTCTGCGCCCTTCGCGGATGTCCCCTCCTCGACAGGCAGCAGACGAGCGAGGAGGCGGCGGGCTTCGCCACTCGACATCGGCGGGACGACGACCCTCGCCACATGCAGGTCTGACGACGGAAGACGCTGCTCGAGGTCGGCCAGGTCGACGCGGGCTGTGACGATGAAGCGCACACCGGGAACCAGCAGC
>NZ_JAGYWT010000805.1:0-669 GCF_019279095.1 Microbacterium sp. BF1
TGCACCGCACGCCGATCAGCGCGCACGTGGACAGCAGGTCGGCAGCGTGCCGATCCATTCGCTGCGCCGTCCCGGCGTCGTCGCCAAGCAGGAGGTCATCCTCTCCGGCCCCGGTGAATCGCTCACGTTCACCCACGACACGATCGACTCGGCGCTCGCCTACGCCCCCGGCATCCGGCTCGCCGTGCCGTTCGCGGTGAAGGCCACCGGTGTGTTCGTCGGTCTCGAGCACATGATCGACATCGGCATCCGGTCGTGATGTCGCGCATCGGCGTCGCGCTCATGGCAGCGGCGCTGCTGGTCTACCTCGCCGTCGCGATCTGGCTCGCCGTGATGTTCATCTCGGTCGGCACCCCGGTCTCGATCGGCATGGGCATCACTCTTCTCGTGCTGGCACCGATCGGAGCCTGGGCACTCGTCCGCGAGATGATGTTCGGCTTCGGTGCCGACCGGCTGGGGCGCCTTCTCGACGCGGAAGGCGGGATGCCACCGGTCGAGACCGAGTTGACCCCCAGCGGGAGGATCGCTCGCGCCGACGCGGATCCGCTCATCGCGCGGTACACCGCGGAGGCGGATGCCGCAGGCGACGACTGGCGTGCGCGCTACCGGCTCGGCGTGGTCCAGGATGCGGCCGGCCGCCGCAAGGATGCCAGGGCCAGCATCCGCGAG
>NZ_JAGYWT010000806.1:0-668 GCF_019279095.1 Microbacterium sp. BF1
CGCTTCGAGTCGACGTGCGGTCTTGTGGTCGTACCGCTGGTTCGGGCCGCGGGGGTATCCCACGCGTTCGTGGACAGACTGACCGGGCAGCTGCAGAGCGCTCGGGTGAGCGCGCCGCCCTCGACGCCTCTTGCGATGCGCCTGGTGCTCCTCATGCATGATCAGCCGCCACTTCGCCCACACGATCCGCTCGACGTCGTACCGCCTCGCGCGATCGGCCAGGTACCCGTCGACGAAGAGGCGGACAGCGATCGGCTGCGGGTCGACGTCGTCGGCCGCCGTCCAGGAGCCGTCGACGAGGCGGACGAGTCCGTGGCTGTGCAGACGGTGCAGCAGACGGCGGACGGAGGCAGCGGTGAATCCGGTGCGGAGGGTGAGATCTGCCACGGTCCAGGAACCTCCGGGCAACAGTTGGAGGTGGAGGTAGCCGGCGGCACGTCCGAGAGAGCCGGGAGCTGCGTAGATGTCCTGGTTGAGTGCGGTAGTTCTCAGGGTCAGCTCACGGAGGAGGGCGGTGCGGGCGGGGGGCATACGCCCTTGTGACAAATCGGGTTCGTGAGGATCTGTGGAGAACTTTTCGGAGAGGGTGTACCGGGCCCCGTGCTCGCCTTCGGCCTGGGCGGTGCGCCGGATCCAGCCGGCGTCCTGCAGCGCGCGGAGGGCGTTGT
>NZ_JAGYWT010000807.1:0-665 GCF_019279095.1 Microbacterium sp. BF1
ACACCGTCCTCGCCGATCAGCCCCGGCACCGCCGACTGCACCGCGTCGATGATCGCCTGCCACGCGACCGGGTTCCCGGCGAGCCAGAGTGCAGCGATCGAGAAGCCCAGCAGCACGCCGGCGAACACGCTGAAGAGCGCGCGGTACGTGACGCTGTCGGCGAGCATGGGGCCGCGGCGTTCGATGTACAGCAGCGCAGCGCGCACCGGGCGACGTGCGAGCGCCCAGGCGATCAGCGGCCCGGTGATGCGCGCGATGAGACCCGGACGCGCCGGGGAGTCTGTTCGTGTTTCGCTGTTCGTCACGACCCCACCCTAAGAGGCGACGATGACAGGATGCAGGGGCTTGACGCCGCGCGTCGCCGTGACGAAGGTGGCGGGGCCGGTGCCCTAGAATCGGGTCAACCTCGATGTGCGCGCCCTGCCCGAGATCCTTCCCACGATTGGTGATCAGTGCTTCTCCCTGCCGATTCGCTCGCTCCGGAATGGCTTGCCGTCCCTGAAGACGCGAACGATCTCGCCGACGGCGTCTGGCCGGCCTCCGCGACGCGCGACGCCGATGGTGCGATCGATATCGCGGGCGTCAGCGCCACCACGCTCGCCCGCACCTACGGCACCCCGCTGCTCGTGCTCGACGAGGACGAGGTGCGCGGCCGTGCGCGGCGG
>NZ_JAGYWT010000808.1:0-661 GCF_019279095.1 Microbacterium sp. BF1
CGAGCAGCAAGCCCATGACGGCGGGGATCTCGGTCGGGTCCGCGCGCGAGAGCAGTTCGGCGAGGGCATCGATCTTCGCGAGCCTCGACGAGGTGGCCCCGACCCGGTCGGCGGCGGAGACGAGCTCTGTGAGCATCATGGGGGAATTCTCGCACCGGTGTCGGACATTCGTCTCGCCGGTGCCGGCGCGCTCAGCGCCCGTGGAAGACAGGCGTGCGCTTCTCCTGGAAGGCCGCGAACCCTTCGCGGTAGTCATCGGTGTCGCACAGTGCGGCCTGTGCGGCGTTCTCGATGCCGACCGCGTCCCACAGCGCGAGCCGCTCGTCGCGGATGCGGGCGATGAGCTCCTTGCTCGCGAGGAACGCCGCCGTCGCGCCGCGGGCGGCGGTGGCTGCGGCATCGGTCGTCGCCTGCACGACCTCGTCATCGGGGAAGACGCGCGAGAACAGGCCGGAGGCCACGGCCTCGGCGCCGCTCATGAGGCGCCCCGTGTAGATCAGGTCGAGTGTCTTGTGCGCCCCCAGCCGGTCGAGGAACAGGGAGTGTCCACCTGAGTCGAGGGTCGCGCCGAGTGTGGCGAACGGGGACCCGATCTTGGCCGACTCCGCGACGTACACGACGTCCGTCGCGATGAGCAGCCCGAGTCCGACCCCGAGGCAGG
>NZ_JAGYWT010000809.1:0-660 GCF_019279095.1 Microbacterium sp. BF1
CGAACGCGAGCCCGGAGACACCACGATGTCGCGCACGCCCTGGGCGACGAGGTCGGCGATCAGGGACGCCGCAGCATCCATCGCCGGCGATGAGGTCACGGGCGCTGGTCCGTGGCGGGAGGCTCGTCGGTCTCCTCGTCCAGACGGGCGAGCTCCTCTTCGAGACGGCGGATGCGCGCATCCTGCTCGGTCTTGCTGATGCTGCGGAGGAACGCGGGGTCGTCATCCGGTGCGATCACCGGACGGACACCGGGATCGTTCGCGCGCCGGCGGCCGATCACGAACCAGAGGATGCCGCCGATCACGGGGAGGATCACCACGATCGCGAGCCAAACGGGCTTGGACACACCACGGTGCCGCGTCGCCGGCTGCACTGCGCAGTCGACGATGCTGAACACCCAGAACACGGCGGCGAGGAAGCCGCCGACGATCAGTAGTCTCGCCACCCTTCCAGTGTAGGCGTGTCGAGGGTGCCACGGCCCCGGAGACGGCAGAGGCTCCGTTGCTAGACTGCGCGGGAAATGCTGCCCCCCCTCTCCGGATCTGATGCCGCGAGCGCGGGCCGAGCGGATGCTGGTCGCCCGGGTGATCATCGCCGTCGGCCTCGCGCTCCTGCTCGTCGTGGGCGCGTGGTCGACCTCTCGTGGCTCCGCCGATGTG
>NZ_JAGYWT010000081.1:0-7458 GCF_019279095.1 Microbacterium sp. BF1
CCCGCGCCGAAGCCCAGGGACGAGCCCTCCGCGGTCCACGGCAGCGGTACGCGGCATCCGTCGCGGCCCAGACCGTCGAACTCGGCACCGCGGAAGAAGCCGGGGTCCTGACGCTGCTCCGGGGTGATCTGCGCCACCTCGTGCAGCCCGAGCTCCTCCCCCTGGTAGAGGTAGGTGCTGCCGGGAAGACCGAGCAGCAGCAGGGTCGCCGCGTGCGCCCTGCGGAGCCCGCCGTCACGATCGAGGCCCTCTGCCGGGCCACCGGTCTTGACCCACTCGGTGCCCTGCTTGACCGGGCGGCCGTTCAGCGCCGGGAGTCCGTAGCGGGTGGCGTGCCGGGTGACGTCGTGGTTCGACAGCACCCAGGTGGTCGACGATCCGGTCGCCTGCGCCTGCTGCAGGTTGTCGGCGATGATGCTCCGGAACTGCGCCGCGTCGAAGTCGGCCACCAGCAGGTCGAAGTTGAACGCCTGTCCGAGACCCTCCGCCGAGGCGTACTTCGCGCGGCGCTCCGGTGTCTCCACCCAGGCCTCGGCGACGGCCGTGCGCGGAGGGTCGTACTCGTCGAACACCGCACGCCACTCGGCGTAGATCTCGTGCACGTCGTCGCGGTCGATCATCGGATGCGTGCCCGAGGTGCGGTCCATCGCGTCGAGCTCGGCGCGCGAGGGCAGCGGCTCGCTGAGGTCCTTCGTGAGCATGTGGGCGACATCGATGCGGAATCCGTCCACCCCCCTGTCCGACCAGAAGCGCAGGGTCTTCAGGAAGTCGGCGCGCACCTCGGGGTGATCCCAGTTGAGGTCGGGCTGCTCCACGGCGAAGTTGTGCAGGTACCACTGCCCGTCTTCGACCCGCTCCCACGCGCTGCCGCCGAACACCGAGTCCCAGTCGGTCGGCGGCTCGGAGCCGTCGGGGCCGGTGCCCTCACGGAAGATGTAGCGATCGCGCGCGGCCGAGCCGCGACCGGCGGCGAGCGCCTCCTGGAACCATTCGTGCTGGTCGGAGGAGTGGTTCGGGACGATGTCTACGATCACCCGGATGCCGCGGGAGTGCAGCGCCTCGACCATGTCGTCGAAGTCGGCGAGGGTGCCCAACCGCGGGTCGACGTCGCGGTAATCGGCGACGTCGTATCCGCCGTCGGCGAGCGCAGACGGATAGAACGGGCTCAGCCAGACCGCATCGATGCCGAGGTCGCGGAGGTAATCGGCCCGCGAGACGATGCCCGGGATGTCGCCGATCCCATCGCCGTTCGCGTCAGCGAAGCTGCGCGGGTAGATCTGGTAGACGGCCGCCTGACGCCACCAGGCGGCGTCTGGGGCGGTGCGGGTCTCGACGAGAAGCGCGTCGGTCATGAGGGGGGAACTCCTTCGTCGGTTCCCGAAGATCGCCCGTCCCACTCCCCCGGTTTATGCGGTGCCGGTCACGGAGGCGGCGCGATCGCGGCACCAGGAGCTGCGAGGTGAACGCCCCGCACCCATCCCTCACTTCGAACCTCCCTCACACTCCTAAGGACAAAGCCCCGCGCGCCCCTGAGCCTCACCCTCTAATTCACCCGCTCGCTCACCCTGTGGATAACCCTGTTGATCACCCCGTGTAGCTGAGCTCGGACCAGGCTGGAGTCGACCGCTCACGGCCGCGTCCTCGAGCACTAGCTTCTGCTCGTGTCACGTTGCGCGAATCGTCATCGGAGGGCGCCGGCTCCTCTATGATGCAGGGAGGGGGACGTTTCCCCCTGCCTATCAACGATTGCAAGGGGAGATGCATGTCGCCGAATACCGACGTCACCCATGTCCGAAACAGGTGGGGGCGTCGGCGATCCGCACGCACTCCCGCCGGGCTCGTCACCGCTGCGCTTGTCGCGAGCGGGCTCGCCGTTGTCGTAGCGCCGCAGGCAGCTGTGGCAGCACCGGCGCTGAGCTGTATCAACACGATCTACCTCACGAGCTCGACGGATCAGTCCGTGCGTAGCCTGAACCTGACCAGCGGTGCTGTCAGCACGACGCCCGTATTCACGATCCCGACCGGAGTCGGTGCGAGCGCGAACCAGATCGGTGTGGCAGCGGACGGACTCGACGCGTACTACGGCACGGCGACGAGCGTCGTCGACTACAACGCGGCCGCCGGCACGACGACATCGTCCCCGAAGCCCGCGGGAGTGACCAACGGCACGGTCGGCGCGGTCAACCCGAAGACCGGGCTGTACTACTACGGCGCGTACTCCGGTGCCACGCTGCAGCTCTACGTATACGACCCCGCAACCGGTGTCGCGGCGCCCGGCCCGGTCGCGACGGTGAACGTCACCGACCCCCCTGGCGGCAACGGCGACATCGCCTTCGACAAGGCCGGCCGCCTCTACCTCGTCAACTCCAGCGCGACCCTCTACCGCCTGTACGTCGTTGATGGTGTCGTTCCTACCTCCGGCACCGGTGCGGTTATGAGCTCGGTCGAGCTGACGAACGGCCCGGCCACCGCCGCAGCGAACGGTATCGCATTCGCGTCCGACGGCTACCTGTACCTGGGCGCTGCGAGCACGGTCCAGCGGGCCAACCCGATCACGGGCGCCCCGACCGGTCCGATGATCAACCTGACTGGCGCGTCGTCCACCGACCTCGCCACGTGCGCGAACCCGAGCACCACTGAAGTGGTGACGACGTTCCCCAACGGTAAGGACCAGCCGACCGACTCGACGACCGTCGTCGTCGACGGCGGCTCCTACGGTGCGCCTGGCACCGGCCCGGACTTCCCGGCCAGCACCGTGCAGCCCGATGGCACCACCGCCACGGAGCCCGGCATCGTGCTCCCCGGTGAGACGTACACCGTCCGCCAGACCGGCAACGGCACGACGGACCTCAGCCAGTACGACACCACGTGGGAATGCCGCGACACCGAGGGCAATGTAATCGCCTCCGGAGAAGGCAACACCGCCACCTACACCGTCCCCACGGGCACGGATGGTGCGTCGATCGTCTGCACGTTCGCGAACGTGCTGCCGCTTCCTGTCGCGGTTCCCGACGAGGGGCAGATCACCTTCGGCACCCCGTCGGTTACCCTTGCGGGTGCCGTCAACGACACCCCCGGCAACAGCGCCATCGACCCGAGCCTGACGGTATTCACGTCCGCGGCGGCAACCAACGGGGGCAAGACGCTCATCACCCCGGAGGGCACCTGGACGATCGGCACAGACGGACAGATCACCTTCACCCCCGCGGCCGGCTACGCCGGCACGACGACACCGGTGGAGTACCAGATCACGGACGCCGACGGCCTCACATCGACCTCCACCGCGACGGTCACGGTGCGCCCAGGCCCGGCCGCGGTCGCCGACACCCAGCAGACGACCCAGGGCATTCCGGTTGCGGTGTCACCGCTCACCGGCGACACCGCCAGCCAGAACGCCGACGGAACCGCCGGGTTTATCCCGACCGCATCGCTGCTGTTCCCCGCGGCCGGTCAGCCGGCCGGTGCCGTCATCACCGGTGGCGGCCGCACCCTGACCGTGGACGGTGAGGGCGTGTACGTCATCAACCCGGCGAACGGGGCGGTGACCTTCACCCCGGAGCCGGCGTTCTTCGGCGTCGCGCAGCCTGTCGCCTACACGTTTACCGACAGCGTGGGCAACACGGCCGGCTCGACGATCACGATCACCGTGACCGAGGTCGCGCCGACCGCCGCCCCCGACTCGGCGAACACCCCGTTCGCTACCGAGGTGACGGTGGACGTCCTCGACAATGACATCGCCGGCCCCGGTGGCCCCATCGATGCGGGTGCGACGATCCTCACCTCCCCAGGCGCGACCAACGGCGGGAAGACGCTCGTCACGCCTGAGGGCACCTGGACGGTCAACGCCGACGGGACGATCACCTTCGTCCCCGCCGACGGGTACTCCGGCACCACCCCCGGTGTCACCTACCAGCTGACCAACGAGGCCGGCCAGACCGCGACCTCCACCGTCACGGTGACGGTGCGCCCGGGACCGGTCGCCGCCGCGGACACCGACACGACCGGACAGAACGTGGACGTGTCGTTCACGATCCTCGGAAACGACACCCCAGGTCTGCGCGCCGACGGCTCGCTGGGCACGTTCGACATGGACTCGGTCCGGTTCGTGACCACCGGTCTTCCCGCGGGAAGCACCGTGTCCGGTGACGGATACGAGCTCACCGTTCCCGGTGAGGGCGAGTACACGTTCGACCCCGCCACCGGAGAGGTTACCTTCAACCCGGAGGCACAGTTCACTGGCATCGCCACCCCCGTCACGTACGAGGTGGACGACGAGGCCGGAAACACCGCCTCTACGACGATCACCATCACGGTGACCGCGATCACCCCCGTGGTCGTCGCGGATGCGGTCAAGACGCCGGGTGACACCGCGATCGAGTTCGACCCGCTCGACAACGACGCCCCCGGGGCCGAGACGGCACCGCTGGACCCAAGCACCGTCATCTTCACGTCGCCGGCAGCGGCCGACGGTGGCAAGTCGCTCGTGACCCCGCAGGGTGAGTGGACGATCCGTGAGGACGGCACCATTCGTTTCGAGCCGGCGCCGGGCTTTGAGGGCGTCGCCGGACCGATCGAGTACGAGGTCCGTGACGACAACGGCACCCCGGCACGCGGCACCGTCACGGTGACCGTGGGCAGCGGAGCCGTCGCAGGACCGGACTCCGGCACCACCAAGCAGGGCCAGCCCGTAACCGTGGGAGTGCTGACCAACGACGCCCCGAGCGACCTTGGTAACCCGTGCGAGCCCGGGGAGACGAATGTCCCCGCAGGTTGTGACACCGGAGTCTTCGTCCCCGGCAGTGTGGTGTTCCCGACCGACGGTCAGCCGGAGGGCGCCGTGGTCAGCAACGCCGGTCGCACTCTCACCGTTGCCGGTGAGGGCGTGTACACGATCGATGCCGCCACCGGTGTGGTGACGTTCGCCCCGGAGGCTGCGTTCTCCGGCACCGTGACCCCGGTCATCTACACGGCTGTCGACAGCCACGACGTGACCGTGGCGTCGACCGTGACGATCGTGGTCACCGCGGTCACCCCGATCGCGGTCGATGACACCGCCACCACGGTGTTTGAAACGCCGATCACGCTCGAGCTGCTCGCCAACGACACCGCTGGCGACGAGGTTGTGCCGCTCGTCCCCTCTCTCACCGTCTTCCCCTCTGCGGGACAGCCGGCGGGAGTGACGGTGTCGGAGGACGGCAAGACGCTGACCATCGCTGGTCAGGGCACCTTCGTCCTGAACGGCGACGGTGACGCGGTCTTCACCCCCGACGCGGGCTGGAGTGGCGCGACCACTCCGGTGAACTACCGCATCGAGGACGAGAACGGCACGCAGCGTGAGGCGGCCATCCGCGTCACTGTGCGTCCGGGTCCGACGGCGCTGGCCGACACCGCGTCGACGTCGCAGGGCATCGCCGTGACCGTCTCCCCGCTCGGAAACGACACCCCGTCCCGTAACCTGGACGACTCGGTCGGTGAGTGGGACGCCGCGAGCGTCGTGTTCCCGGTCGACGGGCAGCCGGAGGGTGCGTCCGTGTCGGAAGGCGGCAAGACGCTCACCGTTCCCGGCCAGGGCGTGTACATGATCGACGAGGAGACGGGGGCTATCACCTTCGCTCCCGAGCCGTCGTTCCGCGGTGCGGCGACCCCGGTCGTCTACGCCGTGACCGATCAGCTCGACAACACCACCACCGCGACGGTGACGATCACGGTGCAGGGTCTTGACCCCGTCGCCAAGAACGACACCATCACCGCGGCGCCGGGATCCCCGGTGACGATCGACGTGCTCGCCAACGACTCCGGCGCGAACGGTGCGCCGCTCAACCCCGCGTCGCTGCAGCTCGTCAGCACGAACGGTGCGCTGGTTGACCGGATCGTCGTACCCGGTGAGGGAACGTGGACCATCGTGGACGGCAAGATCGTGTTCACCCCGCTCCCCGACTTCCGCGGAACGACCACCCCGGTGACCTACTCGATCGCCGACGTGAACGGTGTGCGGACCACCGCCACCGTCACCGTGACCGTGACCGGCGGGCTGCCCGCGACGGGTGGAGACATCCCGTGGCTGCCGATCGGCGGCGGACTCGCCCTGCTCCTGGGCGGACTCGTGCTGCTGATCCGTCGGCGCAGGACCGCGTAAGCAAACACGATCTCAAGGCACCCGCCCCTGAGTGACGAACTCCCCGGAAGACGGCACGGCCGCCTTCCGGGGAGTTTGTCTTCCGGGACGGCTGACCCCGCGCTGCACGCGAGGCGACGCGCGTCAGCGGGTAAAGATAGGCACTGCGAGGACAAGCGTCCACACTCCGACGAACGCCAGACCGATGAGGAGGCACTTGCCGGTCGCCCGCTGTGTCGCGGACTCGTGCGCTTGCTGGTTGGCCCGACTTCCTTCACTGATCCGCGCGAATTGCGGCTCACGCCGGGTCGGTCCGCGCGATCCTCGTCGGGTCATCCTCCAGACAGCGCCGCATCGCGGACACGTCCACGTCGACCCCTCCGACGCACCCGCAATCGAGGGATTTCCCAGTCCAGGTGTCAGGCACGCCGGCGAGCAAGATTCGGCCGGGATATACGTCGCCACACCGTTGACCGTAGCTCAGCGGACGCTACTTCGCGTCGTCGATGACCGATCGCACCCGACGATCAGCACGGCGAGAGCAGGGACGCGAGCGGCGACGAGACCGCTCAGCGTGGCGATATCCGCCACAGCCGTGTTGCGTACAGCGATCGCGGCATCCATCCGCTTCAGGATGCTCTCCACTGCGGCGCGGTCAACACGATGGTGCATGCCCGCATCTTCCCATTCCACGGACATGGGCCATGTGGGCTGACCCCGTTTGGTAGGTCCGGTGGTTGTGTGAGTCGTCCTGTTGCCCGGGGGTCCGGGCAGTGAGACTGGTCAGATCATGACGAACAGCAGGAAGCGTCACACCTCGGAGCAGGTCGTCCGTAAGCTCGGGCAGGCCGACAGGATGCTCGCGGGCGGTAGCGACATCGCCGGGGTGTGTCGAGAGCTCGGAGTGTCCGAGCAGACGTACTACCGGTGGCGGAACCAGTACGGCGGGCTGAAGGCCGACGACGCGAAGCGGCTGAAGGAGCTCGAGAAGCAGAACGCCACGCTCAAGCGGCTGCTCGCCGAGGCAGAGCTCGAGAAGGCCGCACTCAAGGAGCTGGCTGAGGGAAACTTCTAGGCCCGGGCAGGCGCCGCGCCGCCGTCGACCACCTCAAGCGCAAGCTGCGGGTGAGCGAACGAATGGCGTGCCGTCTGGCCGGGCTGAGCAGGTCCGCATACCGTCGCCCGCTCCAGGGTGAGACGACAGCCGACCCGGACCTGGCGTTGCGGGACTGGCTGCGGGCGTATGCGAAGAAGCACCCGCGGTGGGGATACCGCAGGGCCTACCACGATGCCCGCGGCGAGGGGTGGGTCGTGAACCACAAGAAGATCCAACGGCTCTGGCG
>NZ_JAGYWT010000810.1:0-660 GCF_019279095.1 Microbacterium sp. BF1
CGCCGTCTGGGTCGCGGCTTCCGCGGCGACCTTCTCGGACCAGCCGAGCCCGACCAGCGCTGCGGCCACCTGCGTCACGACGTCGGTTCCGCCCGCGGCCGCCGGCTTCGACGGCGCCGCGAAGGCCTGCACCTTTCCGGCGAGCTGCAGGACGATGAGCTTGGCCGTCTTGGGGCCGATGCCGGAGACGCGCCGGAACGGGGCGTCGTCCTCGGCCGTGACGGCTTCGGCGATCTGATCGGCCGTGAGGTGCGAGAGCACGCCCAGCGCCGACTTCGGACCGACACCGGTGACGCTGATAAGAAGTCCGAAGATCTCCAGCTCCCCCCGGTCGGCGAATCCGAACAGCGACAGGGAGTCCTCCCGCACGATGAGGCTGGTGTGCAGCAGGAGCTTCTCCCCCACCACCGCTGTGTGCGCGACGTCAGCGGGGACGGCGACGGCGAATCCGACCCCGCCCACGTCGATGACGACCTGATCGGATGTCGCATGCAGGACGACACCGTGCAGAGAGGAGATCATCCCCTCAGCCTACGGTGTCGCTCGTAGGTATGTTCGACCGACACGCTTCTCGGCATCGGCCCAGGCACGCTGCGCGGGGGTCAGCGCCGCCTGGCCGGAAGATGATGCGGCTCCGCCTCGGCGCCATGCGTGGCAGAG
>NZ_JAGYWT010000811.1:0-659 GCF_019279095.1 Microbacterium sp. BF1
AGCCAGAAGGCCACGGCGTCGCGATCGGCGAGCCGCCCTCGGGTCACGTGGCTTCAGGGTCGAAAGGCGGGCGATTGGTCGCGCTGAACTCCTGCGGAGCCACACGCGTGGGGGCGACGGTTCCGGCGATCGGCTCCGCGATCGTCTCGCGCGCCTGCATGGGAGTCGCGGGCTGAGGTTCCTCCATCAGCGCGTCGCGGATGATCCGGCGGGGGTCGTACTGACGAGGGTCGAGCTTGCGCCAATCGACGTCGTCGATCTCGGGCCCCATCTCCTCACGCACCCTGGTCTTGGTCGCGCGCAGGTACTCGCCGGCCTTGCGGACCATGCGGGAGAAGCTCTCCGCGGCCCGCGGCAGACGTTCGGGGCCGATGATCAGGACCGCGATGAGGCCGATCAGCAGCAGCTTCTCGAAAGTGAGCCCGAACGTCATCTCTACAGGCTACCGCCGCGCCTGCGGTCCCCGCACTCGCCGACCGAATACGCTGGAGAGGTTCACCGGGCAGGCAGGGAGAAACAGGCCATGAGCGAGTATGACGCGAACGCGCGTTTTCTGCGCGAGTCCATCGTGGAACCCGACGCCATCACCCGCGCCCGCGCACATGCGGTCGAGCTGGGAGCGATGCCGATCAGCGCGGCCGTCGGCTCGCAGATCGCCG
>NZ_JAGYWT010000812.1:0-653 GCF_019279095.1 Microbacterium sp. BF1
ACCTGCGCGACGAGACGTTCGCGACCGACATCGTCGCCCGGACGCGGCGCGAACTCGGCGGACTGGACGTGCTCGTGCTGAACGCCGGCTACCAGCACGACATCGACGGCTTCGAGACGCTGGAGACGGAGCGGATGCGCCGGGTGTTCGACACGAACCTCGCCGGCATGCTGTTCTCGGCACGGGCGGCCTATCCCGACCTCCCGCCGGGAGCGAGCATCATCGTGACGGCATCCGTCCAGGCCTACAACCCCTCGCCGGGACTCATCGACTACGCCATGACGAAGGCCGCACAGGTGGCGTTCGTGAAGGCCCTCGCAGAAGAGGCGGGCCCGCGGGGCATCCGCGTCAACGCCGTCGCACCCGGCCCGATCTGGACGCCGCTGATCCCGGCGACCGGATGGGATGCCGAACGGCTGGCGACCTTCGGCGCCGACACCCCGCTGGGGCGGGCAGGCCAACCCGCGGAGCTCGCCGGTACCTACGTGTACCTGGCGTCGGCGGAATCGTCGTACACCTCCGGATCTGTCATCGCGGTCACCGGCGGCAAGTCCCTCTGATCCGCGCCGAGGCGGCGGCCCGGAGAGGGGCCGCCGCCTAAGCTTGTCTGGTGCAGAAGCCCGCCGCGTCCGGCCCCCTCGTGGGGGTCGCAC
>NZ_JAGYWT010000813.1:0-643 GCF_019279095.1 Microbacterium sp. BF1
CACGGGGGCGGGGACGAACACCGGTTCGGTGTCGCCGTCGAAGGCGGTGGCGCCGACGTCGCCGTCCTTGACGACCAGCAGCGCGCAGTTCGGGAGGAAGGCGCGGATCTCGGCCGGCGTCGCCGTGCCCCAGATGCGTTCGGCCTCGTCGCGGCCGACGAAGGTGATGTCCGCGGCGTCCGCGAGGCGGGCGAGGGTCTCGGTCGCCTCCTGCGTGCTCCACAGCGGACGACGGTCGTTCACGTCGAACGACACGAGAGCGCCTGCCGCGCGTGCGTCGATGAAGAGCCGATCGACCATCTCACGACACGAGGCGGAGAGCGCGGGGGTGATCCCGGTGGTGTGCACGATCCGCACGCTCTGGAGCTGCGCGGTCGTGAGGAATCCCGGCTCCATGCGGGAGGCGGCTGATCCCTGACGGTAGTAGTAGACGGAGGACGACTCCGCTCCCGGATCCTTGAACATGACGCCGGTCGGCGCGGTGGCATCGCGTGGGAGAATGGGAGGATGACCGTCACCCTGCTCGGCGCCACCGAGATCCGCCGCCTCGCCGCCGAGCTTCTTCGTCGGGGTGACGTCGAGCTCGGCCAGAACTTCGTCACCGACGCGAACACCGCCTGCACGATCTTGCGGACGGTGTTCG
>NZ_JAGYWT010000814.1:0-642 GCF_019279095.1 Microbacterium sp. BF1
CCGCAGCGCGGTCGAGTGCGCCGTCGCGGATCTCGCCGCACAGCAGCAGGGGGTCTCGCTCGCGGCCTGCCTGTCTCGCGCATACGCCGTGCACGACTCCTCGAGGACGTCGCGCATCCGCACCGACATGACCCTGTCCGTGGGGGAGCCGGATGCGGTGGCAGCGCTTTCCGAGGAGTACGTCACCGCGGGGTTCGGGTGCCTCAAGCTCAAGGCCTCCGCTGCGCACGACACGGTCGCCGGACTCCGCGCCGTTCGTGCCACGGTCGGGCCCGACGTCACACTGCGGATCGACGCGAACCAGGCCTGGGACGCCGAGACCGCGATCCGCGTGATCCGTGCCGCCGAAGACGCAGGCCTCGGGATCGAACTCGTCGAGCAGCCCGTCGCCGCGCACGATCTCGATGCTCTCGCCGCCGTGACAGCGGCCGTCGACACCCCGATCATGGCCGATGAGTCGGTGCGCACGGCCCAGGACGTGCGCAGGGTCGCCGAGTGCGGAGCCGCCGATCTCGTGAACATCAAGCTCGCCAAGACGGGTGGGCTGGCCGAGGCCCTCGCCGCCGCGGAAGCCGCACGAGAGGCGGGCCTGGGTGTCGTGATCGGCTGCATGATGGAGTCGCATGTCGGAGTGAGCGCCGC
>NZ_JAGYWT010000815.1:0-640 GCF_019279095.1 Microbacterium sp. BF1
GGCCGAGGGGATGTTCCCGACGACGGCCTGCCAACGGATGCGGACGAGCCCGAGCTCGCCGAAGCCCCAGTCGAGCACCGCGCGGGCGGCCTCCGTGAGATACCCCCGGCCCCGGGTGTCGGCCGTCACCCAGTAGCCGAGCTCGGCGGCAGCGCCCGTGAAGTGGTCGGCGATGTTGTGCAGACCGATCATGCCCACGAGCAGGTCGTCGGCGTACATCGCCCAGACGACCTCCGAGCCGTCGGCCCACCACCCCGCGATGAGACGCACGAACTCCTCGGCGTCCTCGCGTGCATACGGGCTCGGCACCGTGGTCCAGCGCCCGATCTCCGGGTCCTGGCAGGCGACGGTGATCGCATCGATGTCGCCCTCCGTCGGGGGGCGCAGGACGAGGCGTTCGGTGGTGAGGGCGACGGAATCCATCCCGACAGCCTATTGAGGTGCGCACCCGTGGCAGGGGCAGCGGCCGGAGTGTCCGTGGGCGCGACTAGTCTTATCTGGTGACTGTTCCGGGGATTCTGCGCGCCTTGGAAGAGGCGTCTCTGTACCGTGACGCCCTCAGCTGGGCGCGCACCGATGCCGACCTCGGCCTGGTCGACGGGCTCGATGCCCCGGCGCTCGCCGGCCTGCTCGAGAAGCG
>NZ_JAGYWT010000816.1:0-640 GCF_019279095.1 Microbacterium sp. BF1
TCCGGCGGCACCGGCAGCGAGCGCCTCGCGCACGGCTGCCGGCCGATCGGCGACGCTGTGGATCACGACGCTCGCACCATCGTTCACGAGGGAGGTCACGTTCTCGGTCACGGTCGTCCCGTCGCCGAGAGTGAGGTCGAGCACGACGACCTCGGCAGGCGCCGCCGCGGCGGCGCGGCGCCATTCGAGGTACGACACGACGGTGCTCCCGGAGAAGACGACGGTCTGCGAGTCACGCGCGCACGCGGCCTCGAGACCGAGGCGAACGGACTCGTGATCGTCGATGAGTGCGACCGTGCTCATCCCCTCAGCCTACTGAGTCCCCCGACGAGCCGAGGATCGCTCACCGGGTGAGCAGCGCGACGACCTCGAAGTGATGCGAGTGCGGGAACAGATCGAAGCCACGAAGGCGGTCCACGTTCCATCCGAGAGTCCGGAAGGTGCCGAGATCGCGAGCGAGGGCCACCGGATCGCACGCGACATACGCGATGGCATCCGGCGCGAGCGCGTGAATCGCCTCGACCACCTGACGACCGGCACCGGCGCGCGGGGGATCGAGGACCACGGCTCCTGTGCGCCCGCGCTTCTGCGTGGCCAGGAAACGATCGACGCGCGCCGTCACCGCATTCACCTCGAGGGG
>NZ_JAGYWT010000817.1:0-639 GCF_019279095.1 Microbacterium sp. BF1
CGCTGGCGTTCGGGACGCTGTACGCCGAGTCGCAGCGACGCTATTTGGAATCGGTCGCACCATACGCCCGCCGCCTGATCGATCAGGCGGGAGTGCCCGATGTCGACTCGATCACGGGGATGCCGCCGGCGGTCGCCCTGCAGCAGCAGCGCGGTGGAGGGAATGCCCGATCGACCGTGGGTAGCATCACCACGTTGTCGAGCTTGGTGCGGATGCTGTACTCGAGGGCCGGGGACTATCCGGATGGGCAGCCGATGTTGTATGCGGAGGACTTCTCCGCGAACACGGTCCAAGGGGCCTGCCCGGAATGCCACGGCATCGGCCGCGTGTACGCGGTGAACGAGCAGCAGATGGTCCCGGACCCCTCGCTCACCATCCGCGAACGCGCCATCGCTTCCTGGCCGACCGCGTGGCACGGCCACCAGCTGCGTGACGTGCTGGTTGCGCTCGGTTACGACGTCGATGTGCCGTGGCGGGACCTGCCGAAAAAAGACAGGGACTGGATCCTGTACACCGATGAGACCCCCTTCGTTCCGGTCCACTCCCGGCTCACCCTCTCTGAGTCCAAAGCTGCGATCGAAGCAGGCGTGGAGCCGAGCTACTCGGGCACATTCGTCGGAGCTCGCCGGTACATTCTGG
>NZ_JAGYWT010000818.1:0-638 GCF_019279095.1 Microbacterium sp. BF1
CAGCCTGGTCCACCGCGGCGGGGCTCCCGCCGACGATCAGAGCCACGGGCGAGCCGATCGTGGAAGCAGCGCCGAGGAGCGCAGCCGTGCTGCTCGCGACGTAGCCGGAAGGATCGACGTCGATGAGGACGAGGATCGGGTTCTCGGAGGAAGTCATCTCACACCAGCCTGTTCTGCACGAGGTAGTCGACGAGCTTGTCGGCCGCGTCGCCCTCATCGGTGATCTTCACGCCGGCAGCCCGCGGGGGCTTCTCCGACACGGTCGTCATGATGGTCCGCGGGGCGGCGGACGGATCTGCCGACACATCGAGGTCGGCGAGCGAGAGCACTTCGAGCGGCTTCTTCTTCGCCGCCATGATCCCCTTGAAGTTGGGGAATCGGGCGTCGGGGAGCGCCTCGGTGATCGAGATCACGGCGGGCAGCGGCGCCGAGACCGGCTGGCTGCCGGCGTCCGCGCCTCGGACTCCCGAGACGCCGTCTGCGGTGATCTCCACCGCGGAAAGGGCGGTGACCTGCGCGAACCCGAGATGCTCGGCGATCATCGCGGGGATCACACCACCGGAGCCGTCGGTAGACAGGTTGCCGGTGATCACGAGGTCGGGGGCGCCGCGGCGGATCGCCGCGGCCAGCACCTCGGC
>NZ_JAGYWT010000819.1:0-635 GCF_019279095.1 Microbacterium sp. BF1
CCATTCTTGCCGCGCTTCTTCCCGAACACGGACCACCAGCCGTTCGCAGACGTGATCCGCCATGCTGTCCGGTCCGACATCGCCTGGCCCTCGTCGCGGGCTTCGTCGGCAAGGAGCCGATACCCGAACTCCGGGTCGTCGCGGTGGGCGTCGAACAGGGCGTTCGCCCGATACGCCTCATCCAGGTTCCGCTGACTCACGGGGTGACGCCGCCAGCGGTAATACGGCTGGCGAGCAAGCTTCAGAACCCGGCACGACACCACGACGGGAATCCCGTCCGCGGCGAGCTCGCTTACGAGCGGGTAGAGCCTTTTCCCGGCAGATGAGCCTGAGACAGATACGCGGTCGCGCGGCGCAGGACCTCGACCTCCTGCTCGAGGAGGCGGTTGCGTTTGCGGAGTTCACGCACCTCGGCGGATTCCGACGACGTCTGGCCAGGCTGCTCGCCGGCCTCGATCCGCGCCTGACGCATCCACTTGTCGAGAGTGCCCACATGGACACCGAAGTCCTTCGCGATCTGCGCGAGAGTGACCTCCGGATCACGACTCTCCGCAACGCGGATCACATCGTCGCGGAACTCCTTGGGAAACGGCTTGGGCATGATGACATCCTTCCAGGCCAGCCATCTCGGCTAG
>NZ_JAGYWT010000082.1:0-7444 GCF_019279095.1 Microbacterium sp. BF1
CTGGAGGCGCTGTCCGAGCGCATGGCACGGTTGGAAGCGATGGCCGAAAGCCCCGATCGGGCGCGTGATTCTTCACCAATCCTGGATGAGGAGCAGTTCTGGGCTTTGACGGGCTTACAGTCCCAGCTGAACGATCACCCCTCGACAGTCGAGGGGGCGGTCATGCTGGTGGGTTCGCTCAAACTGCCGGATGGTACGCCGGTAGCGTGGCAGCAGGCCGCGGGCACCGCGGGTATTTGGGAGACGGAGTGGTCCGATCAAGCCGCGGCATTCTCTGCGCTCGGGCATCCTGTGCGACTGGAACTGCTGCGCCATATCCTCTCGGGCACGCACGCGACGGCTGACCTTGCCGAGGTTGCGTCTCTCGGCACGACCGGACAGCTGCACCACCATCTCCGGCAGCTTGTCGCAGCGGGCTGGGTCAAGCAGAGCGGTCGCGGGAATTACGAGGTGCCCGCGGCGCGGATCGTGCCGCTGCTGGCCTGCCTGGTGGGGGCGGGGCGATGAAACGAGCAGTGCTGGCGCTGTACCGCGTGCGAATCCCGCTCTACTACCTCGCGGCAGTGGTCCTCATCGGCAACGCAGTCTTGGGGCGCTTCATGAGTGCCGGAGGTGTTCGTGAGGTGTGGCTCGCTGCTGTGTTCGCCGCTCTCGCACTTGCCGGTCTCTGTCTGATGCTGGTGTTCCTGGCACCGCGACTACTCCCGGACTCTCCGGTCCGGGTGGTCGAGCCACCAGTGCGAGGCCGGTGGTTGGGGATGAATAGTCCAGCCTCGAAGGTTCCTAGCCACGGTGTGAGGGCCTATGGGCAGGCTTATGCCATCGATATTGTCGCCGACCCGGTGGCTGAACCGCGCCCGGAGTTCGGTGGCGCGATGATGCGGCTACCGAGTGCGTATCCTGCGTTCGGTGAGCCCGTATTCGCGATGGTCGACGGGGAGGTCGTACGCGCTTCAGGATGGCGCAGGGATCACCGGGCCCGCTCCAACGGTTGGGGCATCGTCTACATGATGATCGAGGGCATGATCCGCGAAATCGGCGGGCCAGGGTTCGTCATCGGAAATCACGTCACCATCCGCAGTGGCGATGGCGCATACGCGACTGTCGCACATCTGCAGCAGGGATCGCTGACCGTGAAGGTCGGTGACCGGGTGACTGCTGGCACGGTCATCGGAGGCTGCGGGAACTCTGGCAACACCAGCGAGCCGCATGTGCATGCGCAACTCATGGACCGCGCCTCACTTTGGACCGCACAAGGCCTCCCGATGAGCTTCTCCGGCATCACGCTCGACAACCATCCCGAGGCCGTTGACGCGCTCCCAGCGAACGAGCAGCATATGACAGCGACAGGAGAGCGCCACGAAGCATTGCCACGTTAGGTGTTAGGAAGCCACGGCGTGTTGGAGGACTTGGAATGCGACGGCGACGACAAGGGCGTTGTAGAAGAAGGAGACCACGCCGTGGATGAGGACGAGTCGTCGAGCGGGGAGGGTTTTGAGTGTGGCGTCTGAGGTGGCGAAGGATGTTCCGATGGTGAAGGAGAAGTAGAGGTAGTTGAGGAAGACGGGGCGGTCGTTGCCGGGGAAGGTGATGGCGTCTTGGTCTGAGGCGATGTCGGTGGCTTCATACATCTGCGCGAAGCCGGTGTGCAGGAGTGTCCAGGACAGGACGACACCGATGGATGCGGCGACGCCGAGCAGGGCGTCGTTGTGGATGCCGTCGCCGCGGGCGATCAGGGCGAGCACGGCGGAGTTGACGCCGGCGAAGCTGGAGATGAGGGGTAGAACCCACGACCATCGTGCGACGGCGCGGACGTCGCCGCGGGAGACTCGGGAGGGGCGTTTGCCGCTCCAGGCGAGGGTGAACCCGATAGCGAGGTAACCGGTCGCGAGTGCTTCCCAAGCGATCAGCGCCCAGAGTTCGCTGGAGACCACGTAAACGAGGCTGGCGACGATGATGGAGATTTCTGCGACCGCGCCGACCCAGAACCCTCCGCGGGAACGTGTACGTGCCATCGGCTCCTGCTTTCGTGTCGGGTGGCGTGGTCGGTCTGCCGATGTTCGGCGACGATCGCGTGCCGTAGGCGGGAACGGGCCGATGCGACCCATTGTCCCATCGAGGGTTCCGGGCTTGAAGTCCTGGAGCCCGGTGCTCGTGTCGTGGGCTTAGGTGGCGGTGCCCGAGTACAGGTAGACGCCTAGGGCTTCAGGTTTGCCGTCGAGGACGAGGTTCATGTCTTCGGAGGCGGTGCGGGTCATGCCCTGCTTCTCGTAGAACTGGAAGGTGCACAGGGAGTCGGTGTAGAGGTAGAAGTCGCTGCGTCCGAGGCTGCGGAGATGGTCGAGGTAGTCGCGGTAGAGGGTCTTGCCGATGCCGAGTCCGCGGGTGCTGGAGTCCACGGCGAAGAGCGTCAGTTCGTCGGTCAGCGGGCTCGGGGTCTTCTTGCGCAGCTCACCGTAGACGCGGTCGAAGGCGAAGTACTGGCGCATCGACTTCCACTGGGGCAGGCCGAGGATGCCGGCGCGGAGCATGTGCGCCAGGGTCAGGAGTCGGTTGGTGAACCGGCCGCCGAGGCGTGGCTGCCCGTCGACTTGGCCCATGATGACGCCGACGACACGGCCATCCTGGACCGCGACGCGGGTCCAGGTGCTGGCCAGGAGGCGCTCGCGCAGGTAGATCTCCAGCGCGCTGTCGAGGACCAGGCGGCCGGTGACGTAGCGGTGGATGTAGAAGGCTTCGTTGATGATCTTCTTGATGTCCTCGGCGTCTTGCGGCTGGTAGGGGCGGTAGACGATGTTGGTCATGGTGTGGTTTTCCTTTCCGTGAATGGTGTGGGTCAGCCGGATGAGTCGTCACGTTGCGTGAGGGCGATCAGGTCGGCTTCGAGGGCGGTGCGGTCGGGCTCGGTCAGGACGGCTCCCCACAGCGGGGCGCTGTTGGACCCGTCGGTGGCGGCGATGCCCATGCGGGTGATCGCGGGGTCGAGGCCGTCTTCGAAGAGCGCGCTGCGCCACTGCGCGGCGTCTGCTTGGGCGAGTTCTTCTAGGGCGGGCTCGAACATCAGGTGAGCGGCTAGGGCGATGTAGTCGCGTAGCCCGTTGGGGTCCCCGGCGTGAGCGAAGCTGACGCGGATGTAGGCGCGGGTGAGTCTGCCCGGGACCCCTTCGGGCTCGGCGGTCGCGGCCTGCTCGACGTGGCTGCGGAACTGGGTCATCAGGTTGGTGGCCACCCCGTTCAGCAGTGTTTCCTTGTTCGGGAAGTGGTAGAGCAGGCCGCCTTTGGAGACCCCGGCGGCCTCGGCGATGTCGGTCACGGGCACCGTGGTGCCGTGCCGGCCGATCAGGCGTGCGGCCGAGGTCAGGATGAGTTGTCTGGTCTCGTCTGCGCTGCGTCCGGCGGTCCGTGCCATGATGCGTCTCCTTTCTCGTGGGTTCGGTTCAAGGATTTCAGTTGTGGTCAGGTTTTCAGTGGTCGGCGGTGACGGCGTCCTTGTTGTTCGGGATGAGGGTGAAGGCCACGATCGCGGCGAGGACCATCACGCCCCCGGCGATCAGGGTGGTGGACTGCATTGCCGAGACGAACGCGTGCTGCGCGGCTTCCAGGACCGGGCTTCCGGGCTCGAGGACCGCGGTCGCCGAGGCGAGTGAGTCCTCGGCCCGGGCCGCTACCTCGCCGGGAACACCTGTCGGCAGGTCGAGGCCTCCGCGGTAGAACACGCTCATCAGCGAGCCGAGGATCGCGATGCCCAGGGCCACGCCGAGCTCGTAGGCGGTCTCGGCGACCGAGGCCGCGGCTCCGGCCTTGGCTGGCTTGACGGCGGAGACCACCGCATCCACCGACAGGGTCTCGGCGACACCGATGCCCAGCCCGAGTGGGACCACGGCCAGCAGCACCCAGGCCAACTGCTCGCTGCTCTCCAATGCGGCCAGCAGCCCAAGCCCGACCGCGCCGGTGATCAGAGCCACCCCGATCGCCCGGCCGCGACCGAGACGGGTGAGGAGGAACCCGACCACTGCCACAGCGGCCATCGCCGAGAGGGCGGCGGGTAGCTGCGCGAGTCCGGCCTGGAGCGGGCTGAGGCCGCGGGCGAGCTGGAGGTACTGGGAGAAGAAGAACAGCACACCGCTGAGGGCGAACACCGAGATGAAGTTGACCAGCACCGCGCCGCTGAAGGCGGGCACGCGGAACAGGTCCACGTCGATCATCGGGGAGGCGGTCTTGCGCTGACGGCGCACGAACAGGATGCCGCCGACCACGCTCGCGATGATCGCCGCTGCGGTGAGGAGGTCGAACTTGCCGCCGGTGACCTGCTTGATCGTGTACACGAACGGGACGATCGCCAGCATGGACAGGCCGCTGGAGATCAGGTCGAACCGGCCGGGGTTGGGGTTGCGGGACTCCGGCAGCAGCCACGCGCCCAGGCCGATGACCAGTGCCATGACGGGCAGGTTGATCAGGAACACCGAGCCCCACCAGAAGTTCTCCAGCAGCGCCCCGCCCACCAGCGGGCCAAGTGCGATGCCGCTGGCAGCGGCGGCCGACCAGATCGCGATCGCACGGGTGCGCTCGATCGGGTCGGTGAAGATGTTGCGGATCAGCGACAGCGTCGAAGGCATGATGGTGGCTCCGGCCACACCCAGCAGCAGGCGCGCGGCGATGAGGACTTCCGCGCTCGGCGCGAAGGCCGCCAGGATCGAGGCGAGTCCGAACGCGGCGGCTCCGATCAGCAGCAGCTTCTTGCGGCCGATCCGGTCAGCCAGGTTCCCCATCGTGACCAGCAGACCCGCCAGTGCCAGGGAGTAGATGTCGCCGATCCACAACACCTGCGAGGCTGTCGGCGACAGGTCTGCCGTCAGCGACGGCACCGCCAAATACAGCACCGTGGCGTCAATGGCCAGCAGCAGCACCGCTCCCACCAGCACAGCCAGCGAAGCCCACCGCCTGGCTGGCGTCATCAGTTCGTTCATGTTCAATCTCCTAGATATTTCCTCAAACTACACCGTCGTGCCGGTACAGTTCTGGTCGTAGTAAGCAACCCCGTTCAGAGCTGCTGGCGTGGTGTGCGGCGAGGCGCCGCGTGGCGCTAGCCGGTGTGTTCGCTGGTCGTGCGTGCGAACGATGCCGCCAGTCGAGCGAACCGCTCCAGGCTCTGGCGGGCGAGGTCGTTGTCTCGGTGGGCCAGCCAGGACCAGGCGACTCCGTTGAGCGTGTCGAGGACGAGTTCGGCGAGCACTCGCTCGTCCTGGGCGAAGTCCAGACGCGCCTCCTTCGCCAGCCGGGCGACGTAGCCGGTGGCCTTCTCCAGGGAGGCGGCGTGCTCGTGCTGTGGCAGCTCCTGAAGTTCGGGGTCGCGCAGCGCGAAGCTGCCCAGGTCAAACAGGACCAACTGCGCGTCAGGGTCGGTCTCGATCTGCGCCCAGAACGCCAACAGCAAGGTGCGGATGTTCTCATACGGGCTCGCATCGGGTGAGATATGCGGCCAGGCGGCCCCCAGGTCGATCTCGATGTCACTGGCCAGCAGGGCTGCGTACAGCTCCTTCTTGGAGTGGAAGCAGTAGTGGAACGCCCCGTGCGGCAACCCCGCCTCAGCGCAGATCGCACGGGTGCTCGCCGCAGCGATCCCGTCGCGCCTCATCACCCGCAGCGCGGCGGCCACCAACTGCTCTCGACGCTCGCCAGCGCTGATCTGTTTGCGCGGCGTACGCGCCTCTCCTCGATCGTCCATAGCCCCATCATACGCCTTGGGCACACGACTTGGCCAGTTGACCTAGGCGAGTGGCCAAGTTAGTGTGTTGGGAGACGTCACGCGGTGCCCGAACTCATGGCCGGGCTTCAGGCCGCACTCCGACCTCTGACCGGGTGCGCCCGCTCACAGCCAGCCACCAGGGGCGATGGACGGTTCGACCCGATAGATCGTGAACAGGAAGGCCCTTTCGATGACTCCTCCCAACGCCACCGGCACCCCTCGCATCCCCGGCCCTGCCGCCCTGCCGGTGGTGGGGAACCTGTTCGAGGTGCTGGGCGCTTCGCAGGAGACCTCAATCGAGTTCGCTGAGGACTATCACGCCAAGTACGGCGGCATGTTCGCCCTTGATGTGCTGGGCACGCGGCAGATCTTCGCCTCGGAACACGCGCTGGTGGCGGAGATGTGCTCCAGTCCGTTGTGGTCGAAGAAGGTCCATGACGCGATCGATCAGGTGCGCGACTTCGGTGGTGACGGGTTGTTCACCGCGTACAACGAGGAGCCGAACTGGGGGAAGGCGCACCGGTTGTTGATGCCGGCGTTCGGGACGATGGCGATGAAGGACTACTTTGGCCAGATGCTCGACATCGCCGAGCAGATGATGGTCCGCTGGGAGCGCTTCGGGCCAGACGTGGAGATCGACGTCGCCGAGGACATGACCCGGCTGACGCTGGACACGATCGCGCTGTGTGCGTTCGATGTGCGGTTCAACTCGTTCTACTCCGAGAACCATCACCCTTTCGTCGGTGCGATGGTGGGCGCGCTGACCGAGGCGGGGCTGCGCAGCGAGCGCCTACCGGGGGTGCAGCCGTTCATGGTCGGCACCAACCGCCGCTACCGCGAGGACATCGCCACCATGCGGCAGATCACCCAGGACATCGTCACGGCCCGCGCCGGTAGGCCTGTCGATCAGCGGCCTGATGACCTGCTGGAGCGGATGCTGTCGGCTGCGGACCCGCTCACCGGGGAGAAGCTGTCGGAGGAGAACGTCCAGTATCAGCTCGCGACCTTCCTCATCGCCGGGCATGAGACCACCTCCGGGCTGTTGTCCTTCGCGACCCACAAGCTGCTGACCCACCCCGATGTGCTCGCGAAGGCCCGCGAGGTGGTTGATGAGGTCTTGGGTGATCGGACCCCGGAGTTCGCTGACCTGGCCAAGTTGGGCTACATCGGGCAGGTTCTGCGTGAGACCCTGCGGCTGCATCCCACCGCTCCGGCGTTCGCGCTGTCCCCGAGTGAGGACACCACGCTGGGCGGATACGACATCGCCGCCGGAGAGAGCGTGATGGTGATGCTCCCGACCCTGCACACCGATCCGGCCGTGTGGCCCGAGCCGACGCGGTTCGACCCGGACCGGTTCTCCCCGGAACGGATGGATGAGATCCCCGAGTATGCGTGGATGCCGTTCGGCCACGGCGCACGGGCCTGCATCGGTCGTCCCTTCGCGTTGCAGGAGGCCACCTTGGTGCTGGCGATGATGCTCCAGCGCTTCGACATCGCCCTGACCGACCCCGGGTATGAGCTGAAGATCGCCGAGTCGCTGACGATCAAGCCCAAGAACCTCACCATCCACGCCGCCAACCGCCTCAGCCACACCCAGCTCCGCACCGACGCCACAGCACCCGCGTCCGCCCCTGCTCCTGCTCCTGCTCGGAAGGCGTCCGCCGCCGCGACACCACCGGCGGATGCGCACGGCACGCC
>NZ_JAGYWT010000820.1:0-634 GCF_019279095.1 Microbacterium sp. BF1
GGGCCATCTCCGGCCGATCCTCCGACGCGGTCCGCCTGCCGGACGGCACGACCATCGCGGGAGCCCTCGGGCACATCTTCGACGACGCGCCGCTGTCGATCCGGCAGTTCGAGATCGTCCAGGACGCCGACTACTCGGTCACTCTGCGGTGCATCCCGAGTGACGCCCCCGATGCGCAGGCGGGGATCCACGCGGCGACCGAGAAGCTCCGCCACGCGACGAAGGGTCTCGTCCCCGTGACCGTCGAGCGGGTCGAGAGCATCCCGCAGGTGGGCGGGAAGATGCGGTTCATCCGCAGCATGGTGGTCGTGCCGGACCCTGCGGATCCGTCCTGAATATCTCGGTTCCACAACGATCCGCGCCGGTTCGTGTATAGACTGTGGCCTGGCCGTCGCCCTTCCGGGTAGGCGGTGCGTACCGATACTGCACACCATCTCGCCCGGAGGGGGCTGGTTGGAGGGGCGCGGTGTACGCGGGCTGAAACCCCTAGGAGACCCTGTTGCGTTCGCGACGTCACCCGATCCATTCCCATCCCTCCCATCCTCGAACCGCTGCCCTCGTCACGGCGGCAGCCACGACGGCGGCGCTGCTGCTCGGCGCGCTCGGAGCCGCGCCCGCTGTCGCGGACGACACC
>NZ_JAGYWT010000821.1:0-634 GCF_019279095.1 Microbacterium sp. BF1
CTAATGGCTGAGAAGAACGAGGCCGTCGAGGCTGAGAAGGCCACGAAGAAGGCTGCAGCTCCCAAGGCTGCCGCCGAGAAGAAGCCGGCCGCGAACGTCTCGTACGTGCCCTGCAGGATTCCCTGCGTGCCGATGTAGATCCAGGATCCGGCGGTCATCTGCCCGTACATGATGAGGCCGAGCTCTTCGAGCTTGCGGAACTCGGGCCAGTTCGCCCAGTCCCCCACCAGGTTGGAGTTGGCGATCAGCACACGCGGCGCCCACTCGTGGGTGCGGAAGACGCCGACCGGCTTGCCCGACTGCACCAGCAGGGTCTCATCCGGTTCGAGCTCGTCGAGAGTGCGCACGATCGCGTCGTACGCCTCCCAGCTGCGCGCGGCCTTGCCGGTGCCGCCGTAGACGACCAGGTCTTCGGGGTGCTCGGCGACCTCGGGATCGAGGTTGTTCATCAGCATGCGCTTGGCGGCTTCGGCGCCCCAGCTCTTCGCGGTGCGCTGGTTGCCGCGGGCGGCGCGGACGACGCGGGGCCCGGATACGGGGGACTCAGCCATGGGTGTGCTCCTTTGCGATGCGGGCGACGGCGCCCGACTGGACGAGTGCGGTGACGGCTTCCATCTCGGGCGAGAGGAAGCGG
>NZ_JAGYWT010000822.1:0-632 GCF_019279095.1 Microbacterium sp. BF1
CGTTCGACCTCGTGCTGCTCGACATCGGGCTCGGCGGCATGGACGGCTTCGACGTGCTGGCCAACCTGCGTGGCGAGGGCGTCGCGACACCGGTCATCATCCTCACCGCCCGCGACTCGGTCATCGACACCGTGCGGGGTCTGGAGGGCGGAGCGAACGACTACGTCACGAAGCCGTTCCAGTTCGCCGAGCTCATCGCGCGTGTGCGGCTGCGGATCGGCGACGGCGAGGGCCGTGCGTCCGGTCCGGTGCTCACCCACGGCGATGTGCGGGTCGATGTGCGAGCGCGCACGGTCACGGTCGACGGCGACATGCGCGAACTCACCTCGCGGGAGTTCTCACTGCTCGAGGTGTTCCTGCAGAACGCGGGTCAGGTGCTGTCGCGCGACCAGTTGATCGGGCATGTCTGGGGGATGGACTTCGATCCGGCCTCCAACGTGGTCGACGTTTACGTGCGGGCGTTGCGCGGCAAGATCGGCGTCGACCGTATCGAGACCGTGCGCGGGGCGGGATACCGATTCCGATGAGCCCTCGCACCGACACCACGAACCCGGCTGCCGAGACGACGACGGTCGAGCGCACGCGCTTCGCGACGATGCCGCCCGAGCGACAGCGGCTGCCGGTCGCACGCC
>NZ_JAGYWT010000823.1:0-629 GCF_019279095.1 Microbacterium sp. BF1
GTTCCGCCGGCGTACCCGGCAGGTCAGGCCGCACCTCCTGCCCCCAGTCACCCGGCGTATGCGGCAACGCCCGGCGCTCTCCCGTCCGCTCCTGCTCCCGGATACCCTGCGGCCCCTCCCGGGGCGTGCCAGGTGCCCGTCGGCGGCTACGCCGCACCTGCGGGCGCGTACGCCGTGCCGGAGACGACGCCTCGTCGGTCCGGGCTGATGGGGATGCTCGCGCTGATCTCCGCGCTCGTCGCCGCGATCGTGATGCCCATCGTCGCGGGCATCAACGCCTTCGCGATCGGCCGCGTCATCCCGCCGAGCATGACGACGTACAGCGATGATCTGCGCATCTTCGCCCCGGTACGCGATCAGGTGCTCTGGACGGAGCTCTCCTTCTGGGCGGGCACGATCCTCGGCATCGCGGCGATCGTGCTCGGCATCATCGCGATCCGCAAGAAGCAGGGCCGCGGGGCCGGTATCGCGGCGCTCGTCGTGGCCGTTCTCGGCGCGGTGATCTTTTCGATCGTCCTGGTCATCGCGCTGGGCGCGGGAAGCGCCACCGGCCTCGCCGGCTACACCGCCTGATCGGTCGTCAGCGGTCGGGCGGCGCCGCCCGGCTCACCGCGGTGCGTGGTGCTTCT
>NZ_JAGYWT010000824.1:0-628 GCF_019279095.1 Microbacterium sp. BF1
CGCGACGCCGCTCGGGCACATCCTGGCCGAGATGCAGGTGCTCGCCCGACGGCATCCGGGGGCGACATGGTGACTCTCACCCCGACGCAGGCCGCCTGGCGGATCGCCGCCTCCGTCCCCGACCCCGAGGTGCCCGTCCTCACGATCGAGGACCTCGGCGTTCTCCGTGCGGTCGAGGTCGACGGCACCAGCGTCCACGTCGACATCACCCCGACCTACAGCGGTTGTCCCGCGATGGACACGATCCGCGACGACGTGATTCTCGCCCTCACCGCCGCCGGCTTCGACGAGGTCGAGGTGCGCCTTGTCCTCTCCCCCGCCTGGACCACGGACTGGATGACGGAGGCAGGCAAGACCAAGCTCGCGGCCTACGGCATCGCGCCGCCCTCCGGCCGGGCTGCCGTCTCGACCGGCCCCATCCGCCTCTCGCTGAGCGTCCGCTGCCCCCGCTGCGGGTCCCTCGACACCCGCGAGGTCTCCCACTTCGGCTCGACCTCGTGCAAGGCGCTGTTCGAGTGCCGCGCCTGCCTCGAGCCCTTCGATCACTTCAAGGTGCACTGACATGTCGCTCTTCACCTCCGCGCCGGCTTCCCTCCCGCGTGCGACGACGCCGCGCGCGGCCGCTCCG
>NZ_JAGYWT010000825.1:0-626 GCF_019279095.1 Microbacterium sp. BF1
GTCGGCGTGGGGCCGTGCTCCACCCCACGGCCGAGGATGAGCTTGATGACCGACTCGCCCGCACCCAGCTGCACGGCCGCGTGGTCGATGGCTTGGCGCCACTGCGCGAGGTTCGGCACGGGAAGGTCGCACAGTCGAGCCGAATGCGCGAGGCGTTCCAGGTGGGGCACGACCTCCTGGGCGTGCCCGTCGACCACGCCGATCGACTCGAACACGCCGTCACCGCGCTGTGTGCTCAGCTCCCCGACACTGAGCGCGGGGGCCGCAGCGTCGACCTGCGTGAAGGTGTCGGCGAAGTCGCTGCGCTGCACGTCGGCGGCGACGGGATCGATCATGAGTGCAAAGCGCCCTGTCATGATCCGAGCCTAGATGGCGGGAATACCCACCGCCTCATCGCGTTACAATTGAGTGGCCGGGCCGCATAACCCCGGGCTCCAATTTTTGCCGCTTTGAGCGGCCTTCCGCCGAGAGGCGTTCTTGCGGCCCGGTCTTTTCATGTCCGGGCAGTCTCTCCGCCGCCTCAGGCGAGAGCATCCATCCGCCACAGCACAGCGGCCGCGGCCAGATCCTGACCGTAGCTGCTCAGCCGCAGCGCGCGCGTGGTCAGCTCGCTGGCCCGAGCCGGC
>NZ_JAGYWT010000826.1:0-623 GCF_019279095.1 Microbacterium sp. BF1
CAGCCGGGGTCGTCGGCGACCTCGGCACACGGGACGGGATCCGCGACGTCGCAGAGGCCGCGGAGGTGCCGTTCGGCGAGCCGGACATCCTCGTGAACTCGGCCGGCATCAACATCCGTCCGCCGTTCGCGGAGATCACGGAGGACGACTGGGACGCGACGATGACCGTCAACGCGCTCGCGCCCTTCCTGCTCGGCCAGCGCTACGCGAAGGGCATGGCCGCACGCGGATACGGCCGACTCCTCCACATCAGCTCCCAACAGGCCCACCGCGCCTTCGTGGGAAGCGGGGTCTACGGCGCATCGAAGGGTGCCGTCGAATCGCTCATGCGCTCGGAGGCCGAGGCCTGGGGCGGAACCGGCGTCACGAGCAACACGCTCGTCCCCGGCTTCGTGCTGACCCCGTTGAACGCCCGCCTGCAGCAGGATCCGCAGAAAGTCGCCGAGCTCGCGGCACGCACCATGATCGGACGCAACGGACTGCCGAGCGACTTCGCCGGGGCCGCGGTGTTCCTCGCCGGAGCGGGATCGGCCTACGTCACCGGCCACTCGCTGTTCGTCGACGGCGGACTGTCGGTGCACTGAGGCGCCTCGGTGCTCCGGGACCGGCGCCGACGACTCAGG
>NZ_JAGYWT010000827.1:0-622 GCF_019279095.1 Microbacterium sp. BF1
GCAGGTGGCCTGGGCGCTGATCCCGGCCACCTGCGACAGGCGCAGCGCGAGCGACGCGGTCACCGTGGTGAACACGAGCGCCAGGAGGAAGGGGACCACGAGGTGACCGTCTGCCGCGGCGACGGGCGCCACGGTGGTGAGCATCTGCTTCCACGCGGTGACCGTCCCGAGCGCGAGCTTCTGCAGCGTCTCCAGCGTCGGGATGAAGCCGAGGATCGAGGTCTGCGGCAGGGCGAACGCGCCACCGAACAGGAAGTAGGCGGCGACCGTGAGGCCCGCGATGATCAGGATGCCCCAACGGCGCCAGGTCGTGACCGCCGCGATCGCGAGGCCGAGCACGACACCGCCGACCACGGCGGGGAGGAAGGACGGACCGGCGAACGTCGGCCAGAAGCCGACCAGTGCGGTGATCACCAGGAGAGCGGAGGCCCCGAGATCGAGGATCCAGCGACGCACGGGAAGACCGGCGAACGCGGCGGAGGATGCGGTCATGCGAGCACCTTCTGCAGGGCGAGGGGGATCTGTTCCAGCGCACCGACCGTCACGACGTCGGCATCGCCGATGCGGCGCAGGGCCGGAGCGGAGGCGGTGGTGTCGGCGACGACCACGAGCACGCGGGCGC
>NZ_JAGYWT010000828.1:0-620 GCF_019279095.1 Microbacterium sp. BF1
CTTGATCCGAGGCCGCAGCACTCAGCGCGGAGGCAGCACGTCGTCGAGGTGGGCGCGCAGGTGCGTCGCGATGTCGAGCCGCTCCCTGTCGTACAGCCACTGGTACTGCAGTCCGTCCCACATCGCGATGAGCCACGTGGCTTCGTGCACCGGGTCGCGATCCGCCGGCAGGTCGCCGTCGACCTGGGCGAGGCGGAAGAGCTCGGTGAAGTACTCCAGCGCGTTCGCGAACCGCGTCGCGAAGTAGTCGTGCGCGGGGTGGGCGGCGGGGACCGCCTCGCAGGAGAGCACCGCATACACCTCGATCAGGCCCGGCTCATCCTGCGCGCTCCGCGCGGCGCCATCGGGGATGCTGCGGAGCACTTCTCCGGCGGACGCTGCGCCGGAGAACCCCTGGTTCTCGTTGATGGCGCTGTCCCGTTCGGTGAGGACGGCGCTGAGCAGCAGCTCCTTCGACGGGTAGTGGTGCAGCAGGGTCGACTTCGACACCCCGACCGCGGTGGCGATGTCCTGCAGGCTGGTGTCGCCGTAGCCGTCGCGTGCGAACAGGCGCGTCGCATCGGCGAGGATCTGCGTGCGGCGGCGACGGCCGACCGCATAACCGGGTTCGGTGTCCGGCG
>NZ_JAGYWT010000829.1:0-619 GCF_019279095.1 Microbacterium sp. BF1
TGACCTCGTCGGCGTAGTCGTTCGACGCGACGGACGCAGCGGGGGTCACTGCTGGGGGCGGCGACGCGAAAGTCCCGGGGTGATCGCGCTCGGCCTCTTCGAACGCAGCGAGGTCGGGATCGACCGGCGCAGCGGCGGGCTTCTCCTCCACGCCGTCGTTCGAACCGGGAACATCCGCACCTGCGGCAGCGGCGGCATCCAGACCCGCGTTCGCACTGCCGACGACGTCGTCAACGTCAGCCGGCTTCTCGGGCTGGGGAACGTCGGGGTCACTCATGGGGTGCGCCTCTCATCGGATACGTGCATTGTGAGGGTACCTCCGCGCGAACGGCCGCTCGCGGAGGCGTGCCGACGTGTCGTCATACGCGAGGACACCGCACTGTCTCTTGGGTGTCAGGGGAGCGCGTTGCGCAGTGCATCACCGGCGAACTGCGCGAGCACGGGAACAATCGGCAGCGACAGCCACACCAGGGCTCCGATGATGGCGACGCACACGATGCCGGCGAACCAGCTCATCCCGAGGTTGCGACCACCCACGCGTGCCATGCCTCCACGCTACGACCGAACCGTGCGAGAGCCCGGGCGCAACGCCCACAGCGGCGGTTGCTCCGCGGCAGTC
>NZ_JAGYWT010000083.1:0-7412 GCF_019279095.1 Microbacterium sp. BF1
GCGGTCATCGTGATGATGCCTTTCGAGTGGGATGTGAGAGTTTCCTCGAAGGATCACGCGGTGACCGCACTTCGTCGCGATCGACGAGCCGGCCACCACGGGCTACACCACTTTATGGGGCACTACTTTACCGGATGGGGCGTTCCGCTAAGAACACCCAATCGAGGCCACCAGCCCGTCGATCTATCCATACGACATATAGGTCTTCGTACGCTTGCACCGCTCTGGCGAAGTCATACAGCGGTACGACCTGCCGCCCGTCGTCGATGGCTCTCCCGAATGCATAGCCGCGGCCGTACATCGGTAGCGCACTGGCACCATTACGCGCCAGATACCTCGCGATCCTAAGGAAGTCGGCCTGCTCCTCGCGGGGTGCGGTGCTTCCATAAGAGCACATCGAAGCGGCTACCGAGAGAGCGGTGTGGCCGAACACATTGGGAAGAACATCAACAGCCGCCCCCAGTTCGCACAGAGCAATAACGACGCTTAGCTGCCCTTTGCTGGCCGCATAGTAGAGAGCTGTATCGCCCTCACCGTCCGTGGAATCTAGGCCCGCGCCCGCGGCTTCGAGCATCTCGACGCACGTCACTGAGCCGCACGCAGCCGCGGCCATAAGAGGCCTTTCTCCGTTGAGAGCGCGCGCATTCGGGTTTGCCCCATGGGAGAGCAGTAGCCGCAGTGCGCCCGCCCACCCTGCCGCTGCGACAGCATGGATGATGCTGTACCCCGTCTCCCCGGCCAGATCAGTGCTGGCTGTCCCGGCAGGCGCCCCAGAATCCAACAGGAACTCGAAGAGAGAAAGGTTCCTAGGCCCGATGGCGTACCGCAGTACCCCATCGCCGTCGCTGTCAGTCACGTGAATGTCTGCCCCCTGACGGATTAGATCACGCACGGTCGCTTCATCCCCCGCGCCGCAAAGCCGCAACAGATCACCCGACACAGATTCCATGTGGTCAAGATATCGGACCAGCCTCAGCTGAGCTGGTGGCTGTTCGGTCCTTCTTCCGGGTTGGGCGCTGGGCACGGGCCGAGAACCGAATAGTTGGCACGACATCGGACACGGTCGGCGTCGGAACCAACCTGAGCATCACCGCAAAGGCCGACCGCTACAAAGAGCGCTCGTGTTTGTTCCTCTTTCACCTGGTCACCCTCGACGTCCGCTAGATGTACTGACCGGACACGTTGATCAATCGTGAGAAGGGCGGCTGGTTGCCGCAGGCCGTGTGCGGACGATGTTGGTTGTACTGGTGCAGCCAGGACTGCAGGGCGTCGCGGCGATCCTGCTCGCTGCGGTAGCAGCGGGCGTAGGCCCACCCGTCGGCCATGGTGCGGTGGAACCTCTCGACTTTCCCGTTGGTCTGCGGGCGGTAAGGCCGCGTGCGCTTCGGTGTGATCGAAAGTTCCTCGCAGGTGTCGCGCCACAGGAGGGAGCGGTACGCGCCGCCGTTGTCCGACAGGACGCGTTCGATGGTGACGCCGCGGTCGGCGAACCAGTTGACCGCCCGGTGCAGGACGGCGACGGCGGTGATGGCGGTCTCGTCGTCGTGAACTTCGGTGTACGCGACGCGGGAGTGGTCGTCGATGACGGTGTGCACGAACGCGTACCCCAGCTTGGGGTTGTGCCACTTGCTGCGGGGCTTGCCTGGGGTGGCGGAGCGGTTCTTGTCGCCTTGGCGGCGGCCGACATAGCGCCAGCCGCCTCCGTCGGGGATGTTCCCGAGCTTCTTCACATCCACGTGCACGAGCGACCCGGGGTAGTCATGCTCGTAACGGCGGACAGGTTCGCCTGTGGCGCGGTCTACGTATGCGAGCCGGTTCAGCCGGGCGGTCGTGAGGATTCGATGCACGGTGGACGGCGCGATTCCGAGCCTGCTCGCGAGTTGGACCGGCCCTTCGCGAAGTCGCAGGCGCAGGCTCACGCACCGCTTCGTCGTCGCCTTGCGCGTCTTGTGCGGCGAGGTCTTCGGTCGCGAGGACCGGTCGTGCATCGATTCGCCATTTGCGTAGCGGTCTACCCACCGCTTCACTGTCGGCCAGGACACCTGGAAGCGAGCGGCGACCTCGCTGATCGGCCAGCCGTCATCTACGACCAAGCAAGCGACTTTGAGGCGGTGGCGGGGAGTCAGAGCGGCATTTGCGTGGGACATGGGACTCCTTAGGACTGTCGGACGGTCAGCAGGGTTACTCTGCTGACCGTCCGAGATGAGGTTCAAAAAGGGGGAAACGTTATGCGACAGCGGTTCCTTCGAGCTCGACCATCTGGCCGGGGATCGCCAGGCGGGTGACGCCGAGCATCGTGGTAGTCGGGGCGACTCCTGCCGCCCCGAGCTTCCCGGCGAGCACGCCGTAGTGCGGGAACATCGCGTCCACGTCGGTGGTGTAGACGTTGAGGCGGACCAGGTTCTCCATCGACATACCGGCCTCGGCGAGCACGGCCTCGAGGTTCGCCACGGCCAGCGCGAGCTGGGCCTCGACGTCCCCGTCATGCTCGGGCCGACCATCCTTGCTCATCGCTGTCTGTCCCGAGATGTACAGCGTCCGTGTCTCCCCTGAGATGACTTCGCCCTGGTTGAAGCCCATCTCCTGCGACCACGTCACCGGATTTACTGCCGTGCGTTCCATTGCTGCTCCGTTCATTCGTTCCGCAGCGCCCGGCCGCCCTATGGCCGCCGTCCTCGACGCTGCGCTACTAGCCTCCCAACGAATCACGACACCTTGTGTCGTGTTTTCTGGTAAAGATTGATGCATGCGAGCAGACCGACTGGTCTCGCTGGTGCTCCTGCTACGCCAGCGAGGCCGAATAACCGCCGACCAGCTGGCCAGTGAGCTCGAAGTGTCCACGCGCACCGTGCTGCGCGACATCGACGCCCTCTCGACTGCGGGCGTCCCCGTTTACGCCGACCGTGGTCGACACGGCGGCTATTCACTCCTTCCCGGCTTCCGCACCGAACTGACCGGGCTGAACCATGACGAGGCACTCGCGCTGCTCACCGCCGGATCAGACCGCGGCGAGAAGGTCTTCGGCCTCAGCGCACCGCTAGCCTCGGCGATGCGCAAGGTCGTCGACGCGCTGCCCGAGGGGCACCAGGTGAGTCTCGGCGATGCGGCCAAACGGTTCCTCGTGGAGCCGGAGACCGACCTGCTCTCTCGCCGTGCCCCCACCGAAGACCTGGCCGACGGCGTCATGAGCGAGGTCCGAGCCGCGGTGCTCACCGGCCGCCGGCTGCGATTCAACTACGCGGCACCTGGTAAAGCACCGAGTCGTCGAACCGTCGATCCGATTGGACTGGCCACCGTCCGCGGGCGCACCTACCTGCTGGCGACGAGGTCTGGAGACGATCGGACTTACCGTCTGTCTCGGATGCTCAGCGCCGAAGCGCTCCCCGAACCAGCGCAACGCCCCGCGCAGGTCGATCTCGACCGCATCTGGGCCGAGCGCACCGCACAGTTCCTCTCCGAGAAACACATCCCCGTCGTCGTCCGCATCAAGACCTCACGTCGTGAGGAACTGCTGGAGAATGCCAGCGCTGTCCGGGCCGAGGAACCGGAGCCGGATGATTGGATCCGCCTCGACGTGACCTTCGAAGACCTGCGCCACGCGGTGTGGGCAGTGTGGCGGCTTGATACGGACGCCGAAGTACTAGCGCCAGAATCCGTCCGCGATGCGATGTACGTGCGTGCCGAAGCATTGACGGCACGTTATCGATCCCGACGATCCGTACCGACTAACGTGTCCGGTCAGTACAACTAGGCAGCAAAAACCCCTCCGCCCGGGCGGAGGGGTTCCTGTGCTGCGCCTCAATGCTCCTGCGGGAGCTCCACCGTACGAGGGCGGCCATACTCCAAGCATTCGCGTGCGGCCTAGGTAGCACCGCTCGAGGTAGTACCTACGTTACAGGAGCGCGGGTCGAAAAACGAGCGAAATCGCGATATAAACAACCCATTACCCTACGCTAGCGCAACCCACTAATGATATCCTCGTAGTTCACAGTCTACCCCTTCGATTCGAGAAATGAGAATCCCGATGTCTCACGCACAGAAGAGAGCGTTCGAAGCGGCCAAGGTTGCCCAGCAGCGGCGAGAGGGCAGGGGAGGCCCGTTCCGCGACGCGTTCTTCAAATCGCGCGATGCCGCGGGGATCGTCACGCATCCTCTGGCGAGTCTCTTGAGCAATAGCAGCGGGACAGGCGGCGGCGGCCGCGGTGGAAAGACACGCGTTCTGCTCTACATCAGCCTTCTGTGGGTCGCTGGTGGCGGGGAGCACACCTCTCACAGACCCGCATCTTTCTGGGCCGCGCTGCTCGACCTCGAGAACCCCGACGGTGCGGGTAGTCGCGTCATCCGCAGCACCTGGAAAGAGCTTGAAAAGCGCAGCCTCGTCGCGATCGAGCCGGGCGCTGCGTCCGGGGACGTGCCGACTATTCGGGCGCTCCGCGAGGATCGCTCTGGCGAGAAGTACACGATCCCCACGGGCCAGCGCGGCGACACCTACCGACGGATCCCAGAGCTGGCATGGCGGATCCTCTTCCCCTCCCCCGACCTGACCGGCCCGGGACTTGTGATGTACCTCATCTCTCTCCGCACTCACGGACAGGCGAACGGCGGCGAAATGACCTTCCCCCGCAAGTACATCTCCACGGAGTACGGCATCAGCGACTCCACGCGAAAGGCAGGCCTCCGCAACCTGGTCGAGAACGGAGTCCTCATCCACGAAGGAACCAGCAAGGAAACCGGAGCGACCTCGACACGTCTCCGTGGGCGCAATGTCTACACGCTGACCCCGAACCTGGCGCCGCCGTCGCCGCCAGCGCCAGGATCGGAGTGACCCCCGAGAGGCGGTGGAGCGATCCTCACTCGGACTCCGAGGCCGGTGAGACGGCGCTCTCCTTGCGCTTCTCCCTGACTCCATAGAACGTGTAGATGACCCCTGCCGTGAGCGTCAGCACGACGGTCACGACTGTGTGCCATGCCCACTCGGCGGAGAGGATCAGATACGCGCTGATGAGCAGGAACGCGATCGCTCCGAGCAGGTAACTCGTCGAAGTCTTCATGGGTAGAGATTAGCTGGGCGCTGCGCTCGCGAATCCGGATTCCCCGAATGAGTTCCGGAATGACGGCAAGGAACCGCCACTCTGATCGATCCCTAATTGGACACAGTTACAGGGAATCGCTCGATGGTGGTTCGGCCTTGTGGCGCATCACCACTTCCCGGGCCTTCTCGAACTCCGCGCGCACCGTGGCGGACCAACTGGCGCCGTCGTCCCCGCCCCCGGGCTCTGTCCCGTGTCGGCGGGTGAACACGTCCTCGTAGATGTCTTCTTCAATCAACCCGCGACGGACGGCATCGCCGACCTCTGACCACGTTCCCGGCTCGTCGACGATCAGCGAGTCGAATCCGTCTGTCTCTCCGCCCTTGACGTAAGGGAATCGGATGAGTTCGTCGACGAGCTGCACGCGGTCGATGACCCCGGCAGCGTAACGCTGGCAGATTTCGTAGGGTGTCGCACCAGAAAACCCGTCGTTACTCATCGCGCCCTCCCGTCGCACACAGTCCAGAGGCCGGCGCCCGCTTTGGTGGCGACCTGTTCGGCGTCTCTGTGCTCGAGCTGGCCGATGTAAGGCGCCTCGTACGTGTATTCGTGTCCGGTGCCGGCCTCGAGCGCGAGAACGGCTGCGCTGCGCCCGTCGACGGCCACGTGGCGCAGGAGACGTCCGTACTTGTCGGTCTCGGCTTGGGTGTTGTCGCTCTGCAGCTCGACCGCGCGCCCGTACAGCAGCTCATCCAGGAAGTCGCGGGCTTCGGTGGCGTAGCACTCCCCTGGTTCGCCGTCCCGGCCGATCTCGGGTGCATCAATGCCGATCAGACGAACGCGGGCGGTGTCGCCTGTGGCGGTGCTGACGTCGATCGTGTCTCCGTCGACGACGGCGACGACCTCGGCCGCCTCGCTCGCGGACACAACGACCGGTGTAGACGGGCTCTCGGGTGTGGCTTGCTCGGGGCTCGTCGGCGTGCACCCGGTGAGTGCGGCGATCGCCATAGCGGTCAGGAGAATGCGCGCGGTGGACACTCGTGCCGGGGTCATCGTTCGATCCCTCGAGGTCCTCGACCTGGCGCGCGATTGTCACGGGTGCCGCCCCGGTAGCGTTCGGTGCCGCGCATGCTGCGATCCTTCGGAGGCTCAGCCTTTTTCGGGGCGGCCGTGGGCTGCGGCGTCGGTCGCTCGGTAGCAATGTGCCGGAAGACGGGCACGACGGATGCCGGGACGACCTTGTAAGAGCCGAGGTCGGGGCGGCTGAGCTCCGCTGCTCGGTTCCAGACGTCGCGGGGCACCTTGTCGTACTCGAGCTGGAAGGGTGAGCGCTCGGCGACGTGCTCGAGGTAGAGCTTCGTGCTGCGTCCGTTGCCTTCCCGGAACGGGTGGGCCTGGTTGACGTGCGCGTACACGTCCGCGATCGCGGCGCCGAAGTCGTCGCGGTTGAGTGAGGGCCAGTCGACGCGCTGCACGATGCGGGCGGCGTCGCTGAGGTATTGATCGATCTCGCCTGAGCCGGCGTCGGCGAAGCCGCGCGCCGCGCCTGGTTTCATCATGTTCACCGTGCGGTACTCCCCCGCCCAGTCGTACACGTCTTGAAACAGGTGCCGATGGATGTTTCGCAGGTGCTCCGCGTCGTAGGTGTGCGGGAGCTCGACGGCGCCGATGCGCAGCTGATACTCGCGAAGCGATGCCCGGTGGTACTCCTTGGCGTGCAGCACTGAGGCATCGCGCTCGTCGAACCGGTTGCGCAGGGTGTTCGTGCCCGGGTACAGGTACGACTCCCACGTGTCGAACGGCATCAGCTGGCGATCGCGTGGGCCTTGCGATGACGCTCTGCGGCGGCGTCTGCGCGCCGCAGATATTCGTCCGTGTCGATCGCGCCGCGGGCGTGGTCGGTCAGGTTCTCGACGTCCTCGCGGTTTGGCTCCCAGCCTTCATGCCAGGAGGACGCGAGGGTTTGGATCACGGCGGTGCGCTGCGCCTCGTTCAGCTGTGTGAACAGCTCTGGCCAACGCTCGTCGACGTCGAATGTTTCCATGGTGTCCTCCGGTCCCTTCTGTCCAAGCTACGCCGCAGCTGCAGCCTGTGTCACTCGAGCGGGCGGCCTGCAGGAACGGTGCCTGCGCTCGAGGGTGCGAACGGCTCGCCGTTGTTCAACTCTGTCTCGAGGTCTTCGACTCGTTCCATGATCGTCTCGAGCTGGAATTCAGTGAGGCTGCGCCACCCGTACCGGGCGCGGCCGACAAGGTGGGTCTGTCCGTTCCTTTGTGTACGGGGCTTCGGCTTAGTTGATTCCTAGGCGGTCGCCGTAGGTGATGGACAGGGTATTCAGGATAGCTTTCCAGCCGGCGATCTGCCCGGTCGGGTTCGTGCGAT
>NZ_JAGYWT010000830.1:0-617 GCF_019279095.1 Microbacterium sp. BF1
GCCCCGTACCTGCTCGTGCACCCGGGCTGGGAGCTCTTCGGCTCCGACCGCATGCTCCTGGAGAGCGCGCGCGCTCTGCGGGAGAGGGACGAGCGGGTCGTCGTCGCGGTTCCGCAGCGCGGGCCTCTCGTCGGGGAGTTGCAGGCGATCGGGGCGGAGGTCCTGATCCCGCCGATGTTCGTGCTCCGGAAGTCCTCTCTGCACCCGCGCAACTGGCTCCGCTCCGCCAGGGATGCGGTCCGCGGCATCGCCGCATCCGTCGCGATCGTGCGTCGTCTGCGTCCTCGGGCCCTCTACGTCAGCACGATCGTCCTGCCGTCCTGGCCGCTGATCGGGCGGCTGAGTCGGGTGCCGACGGTCACGCACGTGCACGAGGCCGAGGCATCGGCCTCCCCGCTGGTGAACCTCGCCCTGTACGCTCCGCATCTCGCTTCGCACCGCATCATCGCGAACAGCCGCTTCACGCTGCAGACCGTCGGGGCCGTGCTCCCCGCGCTCGGCCGTCGGGCCACGGTCATCCTCAACGGGGTCGCCTCCCCGGATGACGTCGAGCCGCCGCGTGCGCGCATCGACCGGATCCGCATCGGATACGTGGGCCGTCTCTCGCACCGCAAGGG
>NZ_JAGYWT010000831.1:0-615 GCF_019279095.1 Microbacterium sp. BF1
ATCGGCGAGACCGAGGCGCAGCAGCAGCTCGGTCTGCGACGGGTGCAGCCCGACGACGGCGGTCGGCGTGGTCGGGATCTCGACCGTGCGGCCGCAGTTCTCGATCGTGATCGCCTCGCCGGCGGAGTCGGGTGCGGATCCGGCGGAGACGCCGCCGCCGCATCCGGTGAGGGCGATCGCGCCCAGTCCGACGGTGACGGCGGCGAGCAGACGGGTGGTTCGGGTGCGGGGTGTCATTCTTCTTCTCCTTGGTAGGGGTGTGGGTTCAGGTGTCGAGCGGATCAGCCGGCGGACTGTCGCGGATGGAACGTCATCGCCCGCGCGCCGGTGTCGACCTCGATGGCGACGCGGGCGGTGACGTGGAAGACCTCGTCGACGAGCGCGGGGGTGAGCACGGTGTCGGGCGGACCGAAGGCGACGAGCCTGCCCTCGTCGAGCACGGCGACGTCGTCGCAGAACGCCGCGGCGATGTTGAGGTCGTGCAGGGCCGCGATCACGGTCGTGCCGAGTCCGCTCACGACGCGCATCAGGTCGAGCTGGTGCGCGATGTCGAGGTGGTTGGTCGGTTCGTCCAGCACGAGGATCTCGCCGCTCTGCGCGAGTGCACGGGCGAGC
>NZ_JAGYWT010000832.1:0-612 GCF_019279095.1 Microbacterium sp. BF1
CGAGCAGCATCCCCGATCCGCGGTCGAAGAACACGGGGTCTGTCGCTTCGGAATCCAGCGACAGCTCGTCGATCACGGTGTGCGGGGGCCGCGGTGTTCGACTACGGCAACTCGATCAGGGCCGAAGCGCAGCTGGGCGGGTTCGACCGGGCGTTCGAGTTCCCCGGGTTCGTGCCGGCGTACATCCGCCCGCAGTTCGAGGAAGGACGCGGGCCGTTCCGCTGGGCTGCCCTCTCCGGCGACCCGGAAGACATCTACAAGACCGACCGGGCCATCGCCGAGCTCTTCCCTGAGGATGCCGCCCTGCACCGCTGGCTCGAGAAGGCCGGGGAGAAGGTGCACTTCGAGGGGCTGCCCGCCCGCATCTGCTGGCTCGGCTACAAGGAGCGCCACCTCGCCGGGCTCAAGTTCAACGAGATGGTCGCCTCGGGCGAGCTGTCGGCCCCGATCGTGATCGGTCGCGACCACCTCGACGCAGGCTCCGTGGCATCGCCGTACCGCGAGACCGAGGCCATGAAGGACGGCTCCGACGCGATCGCCGACTGGCCCCTGCTGAACGCCCTGCTCAACACGGCATCCGGCGCCTCCTGGGTGTCGCTGCACCATGGCGGC
>NZ_JAGYWT010000833.1:0-607 GCF_019279095.1 Microbacterium sp. BF1
GCGCAGGACCGCCGAGGCCGAGATGCGGCGTCTGCGCGACGAACGCGAGAGGACCATCCGCGTGCGCGGCAGCATCCCCGCGCACCTCGACGAATCACGCGCACTGCTCGCACAGGCGGTCGGACTCTCGCCATCGGATCTTCCGTTCGTCGGGGAACTCATCGAAGTGCGCACGGAGTTCGAGCCATGGCGCGAGGCCTTCAACCTCGCGCTCGGCGGCTTCGCGAGGACGCTTCTGATCGACGTCGAGCATCTGGCAGAGTTCCGTTCGGCCATCAACGCGGTGCGCACCCCGGAACGGCTCAATTACGAAGGCGTCCAGACGGGGCTCCCCGAGATGCGGGGCGCCGACCCGAAGACGCTCCCCGGGCGGCTCGACCACCTGCCCACGCCCTTCACCGGCTGGCTCCAGCAGAGACTCCAGGAGCGCTTCGGGTACGTCTGCGTGGACTCGTCGTCGCAGCTGGGCGCGCATCAGAGAGCGCTCACCATCAGCGGTCAGGTCTCGCAGGGGAGTCGCGGCGCGCACGGCGGGCAGGGCCGCGCCAACATGCTGGGCTTCACCAACGACCGTCGTCTGCGTGAGATCGATGAGCAGCTGCGGCAG
>NZ_JAGYWT010000834.1:0-606 GCF_019279095.1 Microbacterium sp. BF1
GCGGACTGCGCCTGTGCGAGCCCCGTCTCGAGGCGCTCGCACTCGGCGACAGCGGATTCGTGGCGCACCGTGACGCGGTTGACCTGCTCGGCGTGGGTGGCCAGAGCCGCATCGTGCTCCCGAAGTGCCCGCAACGCGTCCTTGGCCTGACGTCTGGTCGTCTCGACCGCCTCGTTCGCCTCCTCGCGCGCTTCGCGGAGTGAGTCGACGACGATCTGGATCTCGGCGAGCCGCTCGGTCGCGGCGTCCCTCTCGGCAGCGAGCTCCAAGCGGGAGCGCTCTCCCCCGGAACCAGTGCGCAAGGTCTGGGCCGTGACGACCTCACCCGCGACCGTGACGATGGTCGTGAAGGTGTCGCCCGTCGCATCGAGAGCCGCTCGTGCCGCCCGCGCCGAGTCCAGATCGTCGGCGATCAGCACATGAGACAACACGCCGAGCACGCCGTCGGGAGCCGTGACCGTGTCGACGGCGGGCGTGACCCCTGCGACGACGGGGAGCACCGGGTCGGGTCTGAACGCGTCAGCGATGACGAAGTCGACCACGCCCCTCCGCTGCTCCGCTGCATCCATCGCCAGTGCGAAAGCGTCGGCAGCCGTGTCGATGAGC
>NZ_JAGYWT010000835.1:0-605 GCF_019279095.1 Microbacterium sp. BF1
GTCCTGTCCTGGACACTCCTGCACACCGGCTTCGCGCAGATGTATGAAGCCACCGACATCGCCTCAGACCAAGACGCCATCACCTTCCCCGGCAACGACCGCCCCGTCTTCCACGGGTGATCCTCGCCACCAACGTCGCCGAGACGAGCCTCACGGTCCCCGGCATCAAGTACGTGATCGACACCGGCACCGCACGCATCTCCCGATACAGCAATCGCTCCAAGGTGCAGCGGCTGCCGATCGAGGCCGTCTCGCAGGCCTCGGCGAATCAGCGTTCGGGCCGCGCGGGCCGAACCAGCGACGGCATCGCCATCCGCCTCTACTCGGAAGAGGACTACGCCAAGCGGCCGGAATACACCGAGCCCGAGATCCTGCGCACCTCTCTGGCCTCGGTCATCCTGCAGATGCTCTCGCTCGGCTTCGGCGACATCACGGCGTTCCCCTTCCTCACCCCGCCCGACTCCCGCGGCGTGAAGGCCGCGTTCGACCTGCTCACCGAGCTCGGTGCGGTCGAGCCGTCCCGCCGCGACGGCGCTCCGCACCTCACCCGCACGGGTCGCGACATCTCGCGCATGCCGATCGATCCGCGGTTCGCACGCATGCTG
>NZ_JAGYWT010000836.1:0-604 GCF_019279095.1 Microbacterium sp. BF1
AACGCCACCTGGCGGATCCGCACCCGACCGCCGAACACGTGCGCACCCGGCTCCGCCCCGGGCGGCTGATCGGCGACGTGCTGCTCTGGATCGCCGCGGTGGCCGGTACGGTGTGCATCCTGCTCGTCGTGCTCGCATTCACCGCACAGATCACGCTCATCATGTTCCGCACCGGTTCGATGTCGCCGACCATCCCGGCAGGATCCGTGGCCGTGGTGCAGCGCATCCCCGCGGCCGAGATCGGGGTCGGGGACGTGGTGACGGTCGATCGTCCTGGCGAGCTGCCGGTGACGCATCGCATCACCACGATCACGCCGGGACCGAGCGCTCAGGAGCGGGTGATCACGATGCGCGGCGACGCGAATGCCGCAGATGATCCGTTCCCCTACACGGTGTCGTCGGTGCGGAAGGTGCTGTTTTCCGTTCCCGGGATCGCGCTGATCGTCGCCGGGATGGGCGACCCGATCGTGTTGGGAGCGCTGACGGTCGCCGCGACCTCCCTGGTGGTGTGGGCGTTCTGGCCGCGTGGGCAGCGTCGGTCCGCTCACGATCCTGACGGGAGCGGACCATGAGGCGCGCGGTCGCCGTCGTGCTGCTCGCGGTC
>NZ_JAGYWT010000837.1:0-603 GCF_019279095.1 Microbacterium sp. BF1
CGGCTGCCATCGCGGCGAGCATCCGCGGCTCGAGCTGCGCGACATCGGCCACGACCAGCGTCCACCCGGGGTCGGCACGCACCGCAGGGCGCAGGCTCCGCGGAAGCTGGAGCGCTCCCCCACCGGCGGAGGCCCATCGCCCGGTGACGACGCCTCCGGGGATGTACACGGGGCGGAACCGGCCGTCATGCACCCATTCCGCCAGCCACGCCCACCCGTTGGCGCTGAGCAGCCGGGAGAGCTTCTTGTACGCCAGCAGCGGTTCGACGACCGGGTGGTCGTGCTCGGCGAGCTCCCACCGGCTCGTCGACTCGACCTGCACCCCGACGCGGTGCAGCGCCCTGAGCAGCTTCTGCTGACTATCCAGGTGCAGCGAGGCATCGCCGAGGAGCTCGCGCACACGATCTCCGAGTTCGAGCATGCGACTCGGCACGCCGCCGGCTACCGGGCGGGTGCCCAGGGTGTCGGTGAGGATCGCGTCGTGCACGCCCTCGTCCCACGGCAATCCTGCGGCCCGCATCTCTTCCGCGATGAGTCCGCCCGCCGACTCCGCTGCGCACAGGAGCGTGATCGCCGCGGCGCCGGATGGACGTCTCACGCTCC
>NZ_JAGYWT010000838.1:0-601 GCF_019279095.1 Microbacterium sp. BF1
GGCTACGAGCGACCGCGACAACGTCCTCGCGGAACTCTCTGGGATAGGGACCAGGCATGATGACATCCTCCCCGCCAGCGCCTCCCGGCACTAACGATCAGTTGTCACCAATTCCTTCCTCACGCCCATCTCAGACTGCGGCCGACGGGACTGCTGACGGTTTGCTTGACTCGTCTTGTTTGGGTTTTCAGGCCGCGTGAGCGGCTTGTGTGTTGAGTATCTCGAACTCGATGGGGTGAGTCTGCCGAGGGGTCGTTGTCGCCTGCGGCGGTGGTAGGTTCGCTCGATCCAGGTCACGATCTCGAGGCGGAGTTCTTGTCTCGAGTGCCACCTCTTCTTGTTGAGGACGTTCTTCTGCCGGAGCGCGAAGAACGACTCCATTGCGGCGTTGTCTGCGCATGCACCGACGCGGCCCATCGATCCGGTGATCCCGCTCTGGCGGAGCAGCTCGACGAACTTCCGCGACCGGAACTGGCCGTATTCAACCGGTCGTCGCAACGATTGTTTGTTGGGTCGATCGTAGTAGCTCTTCGAAGGCCTCGGCGGGGGTGCGCCAGTCGAGGATTTCTCGCGGGCGGTTGTTGATCGCGTCCGCGACGGC
>NZ_JAGYWT010000839.1:0-599 GCF_019279095.1 Microbacterium sp. BF1
CTCACGCCGCTCGGTGTCGTGGTCGCCTTCTTCGGAGGCGTGCTCTCGTTCACGGGCCTCGCTCTCGGATCCGTCCTGTTCATGCCGCCGGTCCTGCGCCTGGTGGGACGCATGTTCGGGTCGAGTGCGACCGCGCGCCTCGCCGCCGAGAACGCACTGCGCTACCCGGAGCGCTCGTCGCGGATGGCGATCGGCGTGGTGATGGGGGTGACCCTGGTGACGATGTTCGCCGTGGCCCTCGAATCGGCCAAGCGTCTGATGATGAGCCAGGTCACGGGCGAGGTCCCGGAGGAGTTCTTCGCCCCGATGGATGCGTTCGCTGCGGTGATGATGGTGCTGGTCGCCGTCTCGGCCGTGATCGCCGCGGTCGGTCTGGTGAACCTGCTCACGATCGGGGTGGTGCAGCGGCGCCGGGAGCTGGGACTGCTGCGCTCGATCGGTCTGTCCAACCGCCAGGTGCGACGGATGGTGCTGCTCGAAGCCACGCACATCACGGTCGCGGCGACTCTGACGGGGCTCGTGCTGGGCGTCGCGTACGGCTGGATCGCCGCGCAGTCGCTGCTGGGCTCGGTGCCGACGCTGCCGGAGTTCACCCCGGC
>NZ_JAGYWT010000084.1:0-7362 GCF_019279095.1 Microbacterium sp. BF1
TAGCGGAGCATGATGTCGCGATGCGTCATCGGGGTGGCTGGGCACATCCATCGCCCTTCGAGCATGAAGGCTCCGTGGGCGACGGCCTGCTTGGTGCCCTCACCCTTGGACGCGACCGACGACTTCAGATCGGAAGAGCTCTCGCCGCGGAACTCCCCCTCCACAAGAAAGAGACGACATCATGACGACGACGTCACCTGCCGCCACCAGACCCGGCGGCCTCCGCGTAGGAGTGCAGCGCTTCGGCACATTCCTCTCCGGCATGATCATGCCCAATATTCCTGCACTGATCGCGTGGGGCATCATCACCGCGTTCTTCATTCCGGTCGGCTGGACCCCGAACGAGCAACTCGCGACCCTGGTCGGGCCGATCATCCATTACCTGTTGCCGATCGTCATCGCCTACACGGGTGGCACGATCGTCTACAAGACCCGAGGCGGCGTCGTCGCAGCCATCGCCGTCATGGGTGCCATCGCGGGTTCCGACTACCTGATCGCCCAGGTGAACGCGACGCTGCCCGCCGATAACCAGCTGGGGCAGATTCACATGTTCATCGGTGCGATGATCATGGCGCCACTGGCCGCCTACACGATGAAGTGGCTCGACTCGCTGTGGGACGGCAAGATCAAAGCGGGCTTCGAGATGCTTGTGAACATGTTCTCGGCGGGCATCTGGGGCTTCGTTCTCGTCGTCATCGGCTTCTACCCGGTTGCGTGGCTCGTCAACGGATTGATGAACATCCTATCCACGGCGGTGAACTGGCTCGTCGAGACGAACCTCCTTCCGCTGACGAGCATCCTGATCGAGCCGGCCAAGGTCTTCTTCCTCAACAACGCCATCAACCACGGCGTGCTCACGCCTCTGGGTACGCAGCAGGCTGCGGAGAGCGGAAAGTCGATCCTCTTCCTGCTCGAAGCCAACCCCGGCCCCGGCCTCGGTCTGCTTCTCGCGTTCACCATCTTCGGCATCGGCGCTGCGCGCGCCTCGGCGCCTGGGGCCGCTGCCATCCAGTTCGTCGGCGGCATCCACGAGGTCTACTTCCCCTTCGCGCTGATGAAGCCCGTCCTGATCGTCGCGCTGATCGCCGGCGGTATGACAGGCGTCACGACGAACATGCTCTTCGGAACCGGATTGATCGCGCCAGCTGCACCAGGCAGTATCATCGCTGTTCTCGGACAGACGTTCCGCACCGACTACCTGGGAGTGATTCTCTCCGTCGTCCTGTCCGCAGCGGTCACCTTCATCATCTCGATGGTGATCCTCCGGGCGAGCCGCAAGAAGGACTTGGCCAAGGAAGATACCTTCGCAGCAGCCGTCGCTCAGACTGAAGCGAACAAGGGGAAGTCCTCTGATGCGCTCAGTGGACTTGCGGCGAAGGCGGTTGCGCCAACGACGACAGCCACCGACCGTCGTATCGAGAACGTGGTGTTCGCCTGCGACGCCGGCATGGGTTCGTCCGCCATGGGCGCGAGCGTGCTGCGCAACAAGTTCAAGAAGGCGGGGATTGACGGCGTGACCGTCACCAACCAGGCGATCGCGAACCTCGACGGCACGGCTGATCTCGTAATCACCCAGCAGCAACTGACGGATCGAGCCAGGGCTCAGTCCCCGAACTCGATCCATGTGTCGGTCGACAATTTCATGAATTCTCCGAAATACGAAGAAGTCGTCGCCATATTGGTGGATCAGCGAAACAATGTCGGCACCGGCGAGTAGCGCCGGCACCGAATGAAAGGAAACAATGATGCCGACTTTCAAAACACGAGGCATGATCAAGACGCTTCTCACGATCGTGGCCGCGTCCGCACTCGTGCTCGGCTCATCCACCGCGGCAACCGCCGACACAGGTCGCGCGAGCGTAACGAACAGCGGCTCAGCAACGCTGACCATCTGTAAGAGTGCAACGTCCGCGACGACCTGCGCCGGCGTGGTCGGAACGTTGTCTGCGGGTCAGAACAGTGAATCAAAGTACGGCTGGACTGATACCGATATGGTTCGAATCTCGGCAGGCTGCTCGCTCCAGACGTGGTCCTGGTCGGCGACGACCGGCTACTACTGGGCACCGTTCGCAGCCGCGGGCTCCAGTGCCCGATGGCTGAAGCTTCCCGGCAATCCTGCTGGCACCCGCACGTACAGCTTCCGGATGGTTTGCTGATCCACGCGTGATAGACCCGGTGGGGCGGATGCCACGGCGTCCGCCCCACCGCCACATCCTCAGAAAGGAAACACCATGAGCGTTCTCACCCTCGGCCAGATCCGCATCCACTCGGGCAGCAGCACCCAGGAGGCGGCACTGCAGGAGGCAACCGACATCCTCGTCACGGCAGGTGCGGTGACCCCCGCCTACGTCGACGCGATGCGCCAGCGGGAGGAGACCGTCTCGACCTTCATGGGCAACGGGCTGGCGATCCCGCACGGCACCAACGATGCGAAGGATACGATCCTCGCCTCCGCGCTCTCCGTCGTCCGCTATGACGGCGGTGTGGACTGGTCCGGCGACCCGGCCACCTTCGTGATCGGCATCGCCGGAGTGGGCGACGAGCATCTGGAGATCCTCTCCCGGATCGCGATCCTGTTCTCGGAGGAAGACGATGTGGCACGGCTCTCCGCGGCGAAGACCTCGGAGGAGCTCTACGCCCTCCTCTCGGAGGTGAACGAAGGATGAAGGCGGTCCACTTCGGGGCGGGCAACATCGGGCGCGGATTCGTCGGTCTGCTGCTGCGCGAGGGCGGGTACGAGGTCGTGTTCTCTGACGTCGCCGATGCGCTGGTCGATGCGATCAACGCGGTCGACTCGTACACCGTGCACGAGGCCGGCCCCGGAGGGACCGATCACGTCGTCACCGGCTTCCGGGCGGTGAACAGCCGGACGGATCCCGCCGTCGTGGCCGAGGAGGTCGCATCGGCCGACGTCGTCACCACAGCGGTGGGGCCGACCGTGCTGAGGTTCGTGGCTCCGTCGATCGTCGCGGGACTCGCCCTCCGCTCCCCCGATGCCGCTCCTCTGCAGGTGATGGCGTGCGAGAACGCGATCGGCGCCACCGATCTGCTCCGCCGTGAGATCGTGACGGCCGCAGGACCGGATGCCGAGACTCTGCTCGCCCGAGCGGTCTTCGCGAACACGGCGGTGGACCGCATCGTCCCGGCGCAGCCGGAGGGGTCGGGCGTCGACGTCACGGTCGAGCCCTACTTCGAATGGGCCATCGAGTCGGGACCGTTCGGTGCGAACCTGCCGAACATCCCCGGTGCGCACTTCGTCGACGATCTGGCCCCGTACATCGAGCGCAAGCTGTTCACGGTGAACACGGGCCATGCGGCTACCGCGTACTTCGGAGCCCGCGCCGGCATCGAACGCATCTCGGATGCTCTGGCGGACCCCGCCATAGCGGCGAGCGTCTCGGCGGCTCTCGAGGAGACGTCGGCGGTTCTGGTCGCCGAGCACGGCTTGGACCCGGACGATCTCGCCGGCTACCGTGCGACGATCCTCGACCGGTTCCGCAACCCCGCGCTCATCGACACCGTCCAGCGCGTCGGTCGCCAACCGCTGCGCAAGATCTCCCGGCACGAGCGCTTCGTGGGTCCTGCCGCCATGGCCGCGGAGCGCGGCCTGCCCACCGAGGCTCTGGTCGCGGCCGTCTCGGCGGCGCTCGAATTCGACGACCCGGCGGACGAGCAGTCGGTCGAGCTGCAGCAGTTGCTGCGGACCGAGGACCCTGATGCTCTCACCACGAGGACGACGGGCCTCGACCCCGAGCATCCGCTGTTCCGCTCGGTCCGCGACGCCGTCGCCGCCCGGCAGCACGGCCTCGAGGTCGCCTGACCCACAGCTCATCACGCGGAGCACTTCGGACTCACTGAGCTGTTCCGGTTCGACACCAGGGTCACCCGCCTCGAGCCGCGCGACGGCGGCTGGGACCTGACCAGTGCCGGTCCCACGGGAAACGAGACCCGCTGGTATGCCGGAGTCGTCCTCGCGAACGGGACGCTCGCCGAGCCGAACGTGCCGACGTTCGCCGGGGAGTTCAGCGGCGAGCTGCTGCACACGAGTGCCTAAAAGTCGCCCGAGCAGATGAAGGACAAGCGCGTGCTGCTGATCGGCGCAGGCAACTCCGGCTGCGACATCGCGGTGGATGCCGTGCACCATGCGGTCTCGGTCGACATGAGTGTGCGGCGCGGGTACGACTTCGTACCCCGCTACATGTTCGGCAGGCCCAGCGACACCCTCAACCAGGGACGCCCACTGCCGGCGCGCATCAAGCAGGCGGTCGACAGCCGCGTGCTACGGGCCTTCACGGGTGACCCCGTGCGGTTCGGGTTCCCCCGGCCCGACTACCGCATCTACGAGTCGCACCCGATCGTGAACACCCTGATCCTGAATCACCTCGGGCAGGGCGACCTGCGCATCCGGCCGGACATCGCCCGATTCGAGGGGACGACGGTGCACTTCCGCGACGGCAGCGCCGACGACTACGACCTGGTGCTGCTCGCCACCGGGTACACCCTCGACTACCCGTTCGTGGACAGGGAGCACCTGCACTGGCGCGGCGCCTCGCCCCGGCTGTTCCTCAACGTCTTCCCCGCATCGTTCAACGGCCTCTACGTGATGGGCATGATCGAGGCCTCCGGCATCGGCTGGCAGGGCCGCTACGAACAGGCCGAGCTGCTCGCGGCCTACCTCTCCGCCGTCGAGGAGGACCCCGCGCGCGCCGCCCGTTTCCGCGAGCGGGTGACCGGAGCACCCTGGCCCGATGTGACCGGCGGCTACCGCTACCTGGGCCTGGACCGGATGGCGTACTACGTCAACAAGGACGCTTACCGGGGCGCTGTACGACGCGAGAAGATGGCGCTGGAGGTGTCGGCGTGAACCTCGACGACGTGGTCCTGTCCTTCACGCCAGGCACACTCACGATCCTCAACGTCGTGCTCGGCCTGATCATGTTCGGCATCGCCCTCGACACCTCGCCGAGCGACTTCCGCGTCGTGGCGAAGCATCCGAAACCGTTCGTGATCGCGATCCTCGCACAGCTGCTCCTGCTGCCGATCGCCACCTTCGCACTCACCCTCGTGCTTCCCGTGCCGCCGTCGATGGCGCTGGGCATGCTCCTGGTCGCGTGCTGCCCACCCGGGAACATCTCGCAGGTGCTCACTCACCGCGCCGGCGGCAATGTCGCCCTCTCGGTCTCGCTCACGGCGGTCGGGAATCTGATCTACATCTTCGCGATGCCGCTCAGCATCACCTTCTGGGGATCGCTGCACCCGACGGCACGCACGCTGCTGCGTGACGTCGCCGTCGATCCCTGACGCATGCTGCTCGAGGTCCTGCTCATCGTGGGGCTCCCGTTCGCGCTGGGACTGCTGCTGCGTGCCGGCGCTCCGCGGTTCAGCGCCCGTGTGCAGCCGTTCGTGAAGTGGTTCAGCCTCATCGCGCTGCTCGGGTTCATCATCGCCGCGCTCGTGGGCAACTGGGCGGTGTTCGTGCAGGTCCTCGGCATCATCCTGATCGTGGTCGCGGTGCACGACGCTGTCGCCCTGGCCCTCGGCTACGGCACAGCGGTGATCGGCGGGCTCGGCACCCGCGAGCGCAAGGCCATGACGTTCGAGGTCGGCATCCGCAACGCCGGCCTCGGCCTTGGGCTGGTGTTCCTGTTCTTCGACGGGCTCGGAGGCATGGCCGTCGTCGCCGGCTGGTGGGGCATCTGGGACATCATCGCCGGCGTCGTGCTCGCCGGGCTCTGGGCGCGGCACACCAGAAGACGAACTGGCTCCTCGTCCGGCGACGCGAGCGGCCGCACGAAGGCGGAGGCTGCCTGATGCCGCGCGTGCTCATCACGGGAGGAAGCGGGTTCCTCGGTTCGCATGTCGCCGCGGCCCTCGCGGTCCGCGACGACGTCGAGCTGGTCGTCTGCGGCGATCTTCGACACGGGGTGCCTCGCGACGGCATCATCGACGAGACGCTGGATGTGACGGACTCAGCCGGCCTCGCCCCGCTCCTGCGACGGCACGCGATCGACACGGTCGTGCATCTGGCAGCCATCGTCAATCCCGGTCGCGACGTCGAGCAGGAGTATCGCGTCGATGTCACCGGGTCCGCGAACGCGCTCGCCGCGTGCGTGGAGGCAGGTGTCCGGCGGATCGTGGTCTCCAGCTCCGGGGCCGCCTACGGCTACCATGCGGACAACCCCCGATGGATCGACGAGGAACAGCCTCTGCGCGGCAACGACACCTTCCCGTACGCGCGGCACAAGCGCCTGGTCGAGGAGATGCTCGCGGAGCACCGGGCTGCCCACCCCGAGCTCCAGCAGGTGGTGTTCCGCATCGGCACGATTCTCGGGCCGACGGTGCGGAACCAGATAACGGCGCTCTGGGATGGACGACGGATACTCCGGATAGTCGGATCCGCATCGCCCTTCGTCTTCATCTGGGTGGATGACGTGACTGCGGCGATGGTGCGCGGCGACCGACGGCCCACCGGGCATCTTCAACGTCGCCGGAGACGGATGCCTGACCGTTCCCGAGATCGCCGAACGCCTGGGGAAGCCGCAACTCGTCCTCCCGGCGTGGGCGTTGTCGGGGGCCCTGCGCATCGGGCGGATGCTGCGTCTCACGGAGCACGGACCGGAGAAGGTCCCCTTCTTGCGGTACCGGCCGGTCCTGGTCAACGGAGACCTCAAGAGGGTGTTCGGCTACACCCCGCTGCGCACGAGCAGGCAGGCCTTCGAGGAGTACCTCCGCACGCACCCCACGATCGCCCGGGAGAGACGCCGGGCGCAGTAGCGTGGAGCCATGCAGAAGAAGCGTGGACGCCGGATCCTGAAGCGTGTTCTGTGGAGTGTCGCGATCGTGCTGGTGCTCGCCGTCGGCGGCGTGCTCGCGTGGTCGCAGATCGGCGTCATGGCCGCTGAGCCGGAACCGCTCGCGGCCGTGCGAGAGAACCCGGCGATCACCGTGACCGACGCGGACGAGGGCATCGTCCTCGCCCCGGCCGACGGCGCGTCGGAGCGCGGACTGGTGTTCATCCCCGGAGCCAAGGTCGACCCCTGGCATACGCCGCGATACTGCAGGGGCTCGCAGAGGACGGGGTCACCGTCGTGATCACCCGCCCCTGGCTGAACCTGGCGTTCTTCGATCCGCGCGGCCTCGATGCCTTCACAGCTGCGGCCCCCGACGTCGATGTCTGGAGCGTCGGCGGTCATTCCCTCTCGCGAGCAGATGCACGCAGAGGTCACGCGTCTCACCGAGAGCTTCCTCGCGCCACTCGCCCCGTGAGGGTCACTCCCCCGCCGTCCCGAGGATCGGGTCGAGCAGCGGATGCAGGTGCCGTGTGCGCAGAACCGATGCCGCGGCTCGGGCCCCTGCTCCGAG
>NZ_JAGYWT010000840.1:0-599 GCF_019279095.1 Microbacterium sp. BF1
CCGGCCAGCGGCCTCCTCGACGCGCGAGCGGGAGAGCGAACCGTCACGCAGCGCAGCGATGATGCCGTCTCTGGCCGCACGGAAGTCCTGCTCATCCTGATCGGGAAGAGCGGCATCACCGGGGTTGGTGGGGTTCCCGATGCAGAGGAGGTCTGCTCCGGCGGCGAGTGCCAGGGCTGCTCCCCCACCGAGTCCCACCGTCTCTCGGATCGCGGCCATGTCGAGCGCGTCGGTGATGATGACGCCGTCGTAGCCCCAGTCGCGCAGCATGCCGAGCACCCGCGGGTTGAGCGTCGCGGGCTGCTCCCCCCACGCCGGGACCACGATGTGCGCGGTCATGACGGCGTCAACTCCGGCGTCGATCGCCGCACGGAAGGGCTCCAGGTGCACCCGCTCGAACTCCTCGAGATCGAGCGTGATCTCGGGGAGCGAGTGATGCGAATCCATGTGGGTGTCGCCGTGGCCGGGGAAGTGCTTGACGCAGGCGGCGACCGCCCCGTCCTGGATGCCGTCGATCGTCGCGACCACGTGCCGGGAGACCAGCGCCTCGTCATCGCCGAACGCCCGCACGCCGATCACCGGGTTGCGGGGGTCGGTGT
>NZ_JAGYWT010000841.1:0-598 GCF_019279095.1 Microbacterium sp. BF1
CGGGCACCGGGGCTGCGGGGACCGTCCGCACGGACTCGTGCACGGGCGCGCTGCGGTCTTGCGTGCGACGCGGCCCGATACGCAGCGTGGGGTCGCCCGCTCTGTCGAGCGCATCGAGGAAGCGGTCCTGCTCCCGCACGAACAGCGATTCGTCCTTGCCGAGGCGGAACGCGGCGGAGAGGAAGTTTTCCGACGAGGCGTTCTCCTCGAGCCGGCGCACCAGGTAGCTGATGGCCACGTCGAACTCGGCGGGCTCCACGACCGGCACGTACAGCAGCACCGGGCCGACCTCGCGCGAGACGGCCTGCACCTGCCCCTGTGCCATGCCGAGGAGCATCTCGAACTCGACGGCCTCGCGCACACCCCGCTCCCCCGCCAGCAGCCACGCGTAGGCGATGCCGAAGAGGTTGTGCCCCGCGACGCCGAGCTTCACGGCCGCGGCGTGCTCGGGCTGCAGCGCCCAGTCCAGGCAGCGCAGGTAGTTGGCGTCGGTGTCGAGCTTGGTGTCGTAGGTCGCGGGCGTCCAGCCGTGCATGCGCGCCTCGACGTGCTCCATCGCGAGGTTGGCGCCCTTGACGAGTCGCACCTTGATGCGGGC
>NZ_JAGYWT010000842.1:0-594 GCF_019279095.1 Microbacterium sp. BF1
GGCTCGTTCGCGGTGGTCACCACTGCGGTCGCCGCGGAGTCGGAGTCGGGCTTCTCCTCGGCGACGCCGCAGTCGGCGCCGACCGGGATCACGGCGGTGACCGGGTCGAGCTCCTCACCCGCGGCGTAGGTGCCGAACGCGGATGCGCCGGCCTCTGTCAGCGTGGTCGGGATCGCGTCGAGCGTCAACACACCGTCGACCACGGCCGCATCGCCGAGGGGGAACTCTGCAAGACGCACGCCCTTCTGGTCGATGCTCTCGCCGCCCTGCGTGGTGCCGGTCACGTCGAAGACGAGATAGCCCTTCTCTCCGGCGAGCTCGACACCGGCGTTCGCGAGCGTCGTGTTCAGCGCGCCGTCGTGACCGGTGAACGTGATGCTCCCGCCGCACGAGACCAGGCCGGCGAGGGTCTTGTCGTCGAACGAACCGACGCCGTTCTCCCACACGTAGTCGGGGTACCGGTAGGCGACGTCGGTCAGCGTCCAGCCGCCCTTCGCGATGCCCCCGTCAGAAGGCCGACGCCCTCTCCGCCGACCCTGTCCGCACGGTCGCGCTACGGACGCACGGGAAGGACGTCGCTCAGGTCGGCACGCG
>NZ_JAGYWT010000843.1:0-592 GCF_019279095.1 Microbacterium sp. BF1
GCGGACTCACGGTCGACGACGACCGCGATGCCGATGTCGAGGTGCGAGGCGCAGGCGCCGAAGCGCGAGGAAAGCCCATGGTGGTCGAGGTCGTAGGCGAGAGGGGCGGGCGTCGGCTCCACCACGATGCCCGTCTCCTCGCGCAGCTCACGCAGCGCTCCCGCCACGACCGAATCATCGCCGTGCTCGACGTGGCCTCCCGGCTGCACCCAGAACTGCCCCTTGCGATGGAAGACGAGCAGCGTGTGCTGCAGTGATGCGTCGAACACCACGCACGACGCGGTGAGGTGATCGGGTCCTGCCTCCCGATGCACCGGGCCACCCTCTGCCGCGAAGAACGACGCGAAGTCGGCCTGCGCTGCACGGTCTCGTTCCGATCGGGGCACGAAGGTCGAGACCAGTCGGTGGGCATCCGCCTCCAGAGCCTGGGTCATTCCTGTTCCCCCTCGGAGGAGTCGTCGCCGGATTCCCGTCGCGCCCGCGGGACGAACTGCGGAATCCACCGCAGGAACCCCAGAGCGCCGACGAGGCCGACCACGCCCATCGCGGCCGCCGCGAACGGCAGGGCGGCGACAGCCGTGATGGCCGAGAC
>NZ_JAGYWT010000844.1:0-587 GCF_019279095.1 Microbacterium sp. BF1
CCCGCGGACGCGGCGGCGCGCATCGTCTGGGCGACCGAACGACGCTCCGCGCGCACCATGGTCGGACGCGAGGCCCGCCTGATCGATGTGCTCACCCGCGTCGCGCCGTCGTCGTACTGGCGGGTGATGCGGCGGCCGCTGCGTGCCGCCATCGACACGACGACACCGGCGGACTGATCCGGGCCTGTGAGCGACTCCGCTCAGCGGACGGCGCCCACCCAGATGCCCGAGGACCAGGCCTGCTGCTCGCCGTCGCAGCTGACCGATCCGGGGTACCCCCGCACCACGGCCATGCAGTTGGCGAGGAACTCGGGGTCGCTGCCGAACAGCACCCCGTAGGCTCCGGACGACGTGAGCGAGCCCCACACGCGGAACTGATAGATGTGCGCGAGCTCGTGCGCCATGGCCCAGTTCAGCCGACCGTCGCTCCAGTTCACGATATCGGCGCGGTACTTGATGTATCCGTTGCTGTTGGCGCACGCCGGGGCGTTGCCGCCCGCACACGACGAGGACTCGTAGAGTCCGACGCCCCCGCCCCCGCCCCCGACGAGGTCGAGGGCTGCCCGCACCCGCGCATACCCGTCCGG
>NZ_JAGYWT010000845.1:0-586 GCF_019279095.1 Microbacterium sp. BF1
CGGTGAACTAGCCGCCCTGAGGCGCGTGCACGGTGAATCCGGCCGCCCTCAGCCCGTCGCCGAGGATCCCGTGCTTGTGGGCGAGCACGGCGGCCGCGTCCGTGAAGTACGCGGCGTCCATCCGCAGCCCCACGGCGACAGCCGGCTGAAATGGCGAGCCGTTGACGTAGGTGAGGTACTGCTTCACGGTGAGCACGGCCGTGATGAGCGCGGCCGGTCCATGCACCCACCCGATCTTCCACCCCGTCGTGGAGAAGGTCTTCCCGGCGGACGAGATCGTCAGCGTGCGCGCGGATGCTCCGGGGAGCGTGGCGATCGGGGTGTGCGCGGCATGGAACGCCAGATGCTCGTACACCTCGTCGGTGACGATGATCGCATCGTGCTTCTCCGCCAGGCGCACCACCTCTTCGAGCACCTCACGCCCGAAGATCGCTCCCGTGGGATTGTGCGGGTCGTTGACCAGGATGATCCTGGTGCGATCGCTCACCGTCGCGGCGAGCCGCTTCCGGGGATGTCGAACTGGAACGGCCCCTGGCCCTGACCCTGATCCGGCGTCTGCTGCTGGTCCGGGGCGTCCTCGGAGGAG
>NZ_JAGYWT010000846.1:0-584 GCF_019279095.1 Microbacterium sp. BF1
GTGGTCGGCTTCTCGGCGGATCTGCAGCCCTCGATGAGGTGGCCGGTGGCGCTCGGCGCCGTGCTGGCGATCGGATTCGCCGTGATGCCGCTGTTGCCGCGGCGCACACTCCGCGCCGGAGCGGGGCTCCCGAGCGTGGTGCTGATGCGGGGAATCGTGGCCGGGGCCTTCTTCGCGGCTGAGGCGTACATCCCGTATCTGCTGATGAAGAAGTTCGACTTCACCGCGACATGGGCGGGCATCGCCCTGATGCTCGCGGCGCTGGCCTGGGCAGGCGCCTCGGCTCTGCAGGGGCGATTCGGGGAGCGGTTGGGGAATCACCGCATCACGACGATCAGCCTGAGCTCGCTGCTCATCGCCATGCTGTGCGTGCTCACGGCCGCGGTGTTCGATGTCTCGGCCGCCGTGGTCGTGGTGGCCTGGGCGTTCGCCGGGGGCGGGATGGGGCTGCTCTATCCTCGTCTCACGGTGCTGACGCTGGCCTACTCGGACGATACCGACCAGGGGTTCAACTCCTCGGCGCTGTCCATCTCGGATGCGTCCGGATCGGCCGTCGCCATCGCCCTCGCCGGGCTCGGCGTCGC
>NZ_JAGYWT010000847.1:0-583 GCF_019279095.1 Microbacterium sp. BF1
CCAGTCGTTGGATTTGTTCCATCAATAGATCGTTGTTTCAACGCGCTATCTGGTATCTCTGGACCATGCTTTTCAACTGTATGCATATCGTATTCCTGCTCCCACCCCAGCACCCTTCGTTTTGCATTTGCCTCTGTCAGAGCATCTATTCTCGACTGTCGATTAGTTCGCGGCAGTTGAGGTAGAGCAGGTGCGCCTTCATCAACGCTAGGCTTCGGAAGGGTAGTAGGACCGTTAGGTTCACACCCGTCGCCAGGACAGGTACTCAGTCCCAGCGGATCTATCCAGCCCGTAGGGTTAGGCACATATTGGTAAGGATTGATCCCACCCGCCAACTTCACCGGGTCCGGCGTGAGGTAGCGACCAATATCCGGATTGTAGTAGCGATGGCGGTTGTAGTGCAGCCCGCTTTCTTCATCGACGTATTGGCCCTGGAAGCGCAGCGGGTTGTCGATTTTTCCGATGTCGAGACGAGTGATTTCGCCGTAGGCGCGGTAGTGGGCGGACCAGACGATTTCGCCGTCTGGGGCGGTGAGTTCCTGTGGGGTGCCGAGGTGGTCGAGTTGGTAGTGATAGGGTTTGG
>NZ_JAGYWT010000848.1:0-582 GCF_019279095.1 Microbacterium sp. BF1
TGCAGATCAGAATAGAACATAGATTCGAATGTTGCTAGTCTGATCTTGGCCGGAGGAAGGAGCGCCGGGAATGCGTTCCTCGACGCCGGGGAGGTCGGACGATGACGCTGCTCGAGCTGCGCGGGGCCGGTTTCGCCTATGGATCGCGCCGCGTTCTCGACGACGTGTCGCTGCGCATCGATGAGGGCGACTCGTTGGGCCTCGTCGGTGAATCGGGGGCGGGCAAGTCCACGATCCTGCGGCTGATGCTCGGGCTCACCGCCCCGCGCGACGGACAGGTGCTGTTCGAGGGCGCCCCGCTCGCTCTGCGCGACCGCGCACAGATGCGTCGGTTCCGCGCGAGCGTGCAGCCGGTGTTCCAGGACCCGTACTCGTCTCTCGACCCTCGCCAACGCATCGACCGGATCGTCGGCGAACCGCTCCGTTCGCTGGGTCTGGCATCCGGTACCGATGCGCAACGCCGCATCGCGGAAGCCCTCGACTCGGTCGGGCTCCCCGCCGACACCGCACGTCGCTACCCGCACGAGTTCTCCGGAGGACAGCGTCAGCGCATCGCGATCGCGCGCGCTGTGGTCTCGCGCC
>NZ_JAGYWT010000849.1:0-581 GCF_019279095.1 Microbacterium sp. BF1
GGGAGTCCGATACGGTGTGCGGATGCCCCTCGCTCTGATCACCGGCGCCGCGCGTGCCGACAGCATCGCCGCCGGTATCGTTCCTCGGCTGCGCGCCGCCGGTTGGACGGTCGTCACCAGCGACCTGCGCGACGCCGATCACATCGCCGACCTCGCCACGCCCGAGGGGCCGGAGACCCTGATGGCTGAGGTGAACGCAGCCCACGGCCCGGTCTCGGCACTCATCCTGAGCCATGCGCACGATGTGGAATCCGGCATCCTCGACACGACGGCCGAGAGCTTCGACCGGCACGTCGCCGTGAACGCGAGGGCGAGTCTGCTGCTGATCGCGGCCTTCGCGCGGCAGGTGGGCGACGGTGGAGGCGCGATCGTGGCGCTCACCAGCGACCACGTGACCGGCAACCTCCCCTACGGGGCCTCCAAGGGTGCTCTCGACCGGCTCGTGATCTCTGCGGCCCGCGAGCTCGGCCCGCGCGGCATCTCGGCGAACGTGCTCAACCCCGGGCCCATCGACACTGGCTGGATGGACGACGAGACGCGCCGCGGGCTGGCGGAGATGACACCGCTCGGGCGTCTCGGGC
>NZ_JAGYWT010000085.1:0-7338 GCF_019279095.1 Microbacterium sp. BF1
CCCAGGAGTAGCTGAGCGCGGTTCCGGCGGGCCAGCCGTCAGAGATCGCGGTCAGGGTCTGTCCGACCGCCGCGGTGCCCGTGATGGTCGGAACGCTGGTCGGCGCGAGCACCTCCATGATCGAGAGCTCCGCGACGCAGGTGACGCAGGTGCCGCCGAGTGTGGCGACGCGCGCGGTCGACGAGAAGGCACCGCTCGGTGCATCCTCAGCCACTTCGACCGTGAACTGCACCTCGGTGGAGGCCCCCGCTGCGACGCCCGCGGGGACGCTCCAGGTGAGGGTCGTGCCGTCGAGGACAGTGCCCGCCGGCACAGCCACCAGCGTCGCGCGCGAGAGCACGTCACTGAGGTCGACCGTCACCACGGAGGAGGCGAGGGCCACCCGACCCGTGTTGGTGGCGCTGAGCGTGTAGGTGGCGGTGTCGCCGATGTCGAGCGGTTCCGTGGCGGCCGGAGTCGCCGTCAGCGAGACGGACAGCTTGTCGGGCCAGGCGGGTTTGCCGGGCTCGAGGATCCAGTCGTTCCAGAGCGCGGTGATGTCGCGGCCGGAGAGCTCTTCGGCGAGAGCCTTGAGGTCGGAGCTCGTGCGGCTCTGGCCGGCGAAGCGCGTCTGCCATTCCTTGATCAGAGCGAAGAAGGCATTGTCGCCGATCGAGATCTTCAGCGCCTCCCAGAACTGGGCGCTGCGGGTGTAGGTCTGGTAGCCGTAGAGCTCGTTCGAGGCGGTCTGGGCGCCCGGGGGGATGTTCCAGTCCGCGCTCGACGAGGCCTTGTTGTTCCACGAGTTGAAGTAGCTCTGCTCGGTGCTGGTTCCCGAGCCGAAGGCTGCGGCACTGTTGTAGTAGGTCGGGCCCCAGGTGGCCATCCCCTCGCCGATCCAGATGTCGGTCCAGGTGGTGGGTGCGACGTTGTTGCCGTACCACTGGTGGACGAGTTCGTGGATGAGGGTGTTGCCGTTCACGGAGTTCGTGCTCGGGAAGAACGATCGGTCCTGCGTCTCGAGGGCGTAGTTGACCCCGCTGGGCACGGTGTCGACGATCACGCCGGTGCTGTTGCCGGGGTAGGGGCCGTAGATGCTCTCGAGGTTGCGGGTGATGGTCTCGAGCTGCGCGACCCGGTTGCGGATGGTGGTCTTGTTCGTGTCGCTGAGCCCCGCGTCCATGAAGGACCACGAGGGGATGACGCGGTTGTCGCTCAGGGTGACCGAGCCTTCGATCACCTCGAAGCGCCCGATCGCGATGACCACGAGTTCAGAGGCCATCTGCTTGTCCTGTCGCCACACCCAGGTGGTGCGCTCGCCCGAGACGGTCTTCGACTGCAGTTCACCGTTGCTGGCGACGGCCGCGTCGCCCTGCACGCCGGAGACGTTTGCGAGCACCGAAGGGGCATCCACAGAGATCGTGTACGTGGCCTTGTCGCTCGGGGTGTTGTTGTGGGGGAAACCGGCCATGGTGCCGATCGGCTGTCCGAGGAGGATAGCTCCGTCGTTCGTGCCGTTCCAGCCCTCGAAGGCGCCGTCGCTGTCGACGTGCACCACCGGGGTGCCGCTATAGGTGACAGCGACGGTGAACTCCCCTTCCACCGGGGTCGGCACGGTGACGATGAGCTTGAACTTCTCCGCAGCCGGGTCGATGTCGCGCGACCAGCTGGCAGGGACGCCGTTGACGGTCACCCCCTCGACCGTCATGCCTTCGAAGTCGAGAGAGAACTGGTGCAGCGGAGCGAGGGCACGGGCGGTCATCGTCGTCGTGGCAGTGGTGATGTCGCCGGTGATCAGTCCGTCGGCGACGCCGGTCGGGCTCCAGCTGAGCGAGACGTCGTAGTCGAGGGCGTCGTAGCCGCCGTTGCCGATGTTCGGGAACATCGGGTCGCCCGAGGTGCGGGGTCCGGCGACGGAGTCGTCGGCCGCTGCCGCGGGAAGAGAGGTGGCGAGAAGGGAACCGGCGAGGAGAGCGGTGATCGGAAGAGTCGCGATCAATCGTCGACGGGCGGGGGAGGTCAGTCGAGGCATGGGGGCTTTCAGGTAGGCAGAACGCGGGCGACCGGTCACGTCGTCGTGGTGCGGGGGGAGGCTTGTGGCCCTGGGGATGCGTATGAAACGTATGGAACGTATGTTTCTGCAATATATCGTGCCGTTCACGGTTCGGTTGCGGCGAGTTTTTCTGTTCGCTGACCGGGGGAATTGTTCGACCCTGTCCAGGATGCTGCCGCCGTGCGTCATCCGCCCGGAGATGCGAAACGCCCCCGCCGTTCGGGTCGGCGGGGGCGTCGGCTTCGCGGGTGCGGCTTACTGCACAGACCACCCGCCGTCGGAGGCGAGGATGGCGCCGTTGATGTTCACGGCGTCGTCCGACAGTAGGAACGTGATGGATGCGGCCAGGTGCTCGGCCGTCGCCACGGTCGGGATCGCCTGCTGGAACGGGGCCAGGCGGCCCGAGCCGTACTCGGACATGTGCGGGGGCATCGGGATGCCGGTGGCGACGCCGCCCGGGGCGACCGAGTTCACGCGGATGCCCTTCGGCCCGTACATGAAGGCCGCCGACTTGGTCACGCCGATGATGCCGTGCTTGCTGGCCGTGTAGGCATTGCCCGAGGCGTTGCCGCGCAGGCCGGCCTCGCTCGAGACGTTGAGGATCGAGCCCTGGCCCGCCGCTTCCATCACGGGGATGACCGCGCGCATGAGCTTGAACGGAGCGGTCAGGTTGATCGCGATGACGCGGTCCCAGACGGCGTCGGGGGTCTCGCCCGCGGGAGAGAAGTCGTCGTTGATGCCGGCGACGTTCGCCAAACCGTCGATGCGATCGCCTGCGGCAGCGAGCACCGCATCGATCGCCTCCTGCTGCGTGAGGTCACCCGCGACCGTGACGATGTCGGCATCCGGCAGCTCCGCCTTGAGGGCGTCGAGCTTCTCGGCAGCGATGTCGCTCGCGATCACGTGTCCGCCTTCACGGGCGATGCGGGAGGCCGTGGCCTTGCCGATACCGGAGGCGGCACCGGTGACGATCACGGTCTTGCCGGCGAAACGGCCGGAGGTGGGCTTCTCGGTCCAGCCCTCGGAGGTGTCGTCTTCGGGGATCTCGCCGCCGTTGGCCGCGCGCACGAGGTCGTCGACCACCGACTGGGGAAGCTGGCCCTGGCTCATCGCGACCAGCTGCTGCAGGGGAAGGCCCAGCACGGGGGTGAGGAGCTCAGGGTCGGCGCCCGTCTGCGCGAAGAGTCCGCGGATGAGAGGCCCGCCGGTCGGGTCGTTCATCCAGTCGCCGATGGTGGAGTGTGCGGTGAGGGCCATGCTCGTTCTCCTTGTTCGGGTGTCGCTGTAGTTTCGCAACGGTGCGTCTACTTATGTTCGAGTCTACGCCTGAGTACGCTCGAATGGTGCCCCGTCCTCGCAGTGAGAAAGCCCGCCAGTCCGTGCTGGAGGCGATGCGGCGCGCGCTCGCCGCAGACGGATACGAGGCCGTGACGATCGAAGGTCTCGCCGACTCGGCGGAGGTGTCGAAGCAGACGATCTACCGGTGGTGGCCGTCGAAGGCCGCGATCCTCGGCGAGGCACTGCTCGAAGGATCGCTGCCGGGTGCCGAGGTGTCGGTGCCGATGACGGATGACCTCGGGGCTGATCTGCGGGCGTGGTTCTCGGCGATGTCGGCCGGGTTGGCCCGGCCTGAGGGTGTGGCGCTCGCGCGGGCGCTGATCGAGGTGACGGCGGCTGATCCTGAGTTGGGGCTCGTCTTGAACGAGCGGTTGGCGGCGCCGATTCGCGAGTGGGTCGCCGAGCGGGTGTCGCGCGGACGTGCTGCGGGCGATGTGCGGGCGGATGTGGATGCGGCCGCGATCGCGGACCAGTTCATCGCGATGGCGTCGTACTCCGCGTTGATCGGGCAGCCGTTGAGCGCGGAGCGGGTCGAGGAGACGGTGGTGCGGTTGCTGCGGGGGATTGCGGCGTAGGGGGCAGTGAGCTGTCGAACTAGCGTTCGTGCCGGTGGAGGAGGCGGAGGGCGGCGAGTGCGATGCGGATCGACTCGTCGTCGACGTATCTTCCGCCGATGAGCGCGAGCAGCATCGATTCGATGGATCGCAGGATCGTGTCTACCTGCTCACGGTGGAAGCGGTCTTGCCTGGCTCGCTCCCATCGCTCGCGGAATGTGCGGAACAGCTCGAGGATGAGCCCGGTGTAGTTGGCGGCCCGGCTGTCGACTCCCTCCACCCCTTCAGCGGGCCACCACATGTCGCCGAGCACGTCGTCGAGGCTGCCGACGGTGTACTCGAGGTTGTCGGAGCCGAAGAGTTCTTCGCAGACGCGGACGAGAGCATCGCGGTCAAGGCTGTCCCATCGCGGCGAGGGGCTCAGGGGCGCAGGCTCCGAGGGGACCCGGACGGCCTCCGAGTAGGGCGGAGCGGCGATTCGTTCCGCCTCGCGCTCGGTGAGTGACGTCAGATCGGACTGGATGAGCGACAGGCGGTGGCTGATGTCTCCGCCTTGCGTGGCGACGGTGGACTGCAGATCCTCCACCCGCGAGTAGGTCGTGGTGGTGGTGGCGTCGATATGAGCGGCCTTGTCGCGGGTCTCGGTGACCTTCTCCTCGACTTTCTGCACGAGCTTCTTGAGCGTGACACCGAACGCGCTGAACTCCGACAGGTCGGGCCAGAGGAGCAGCAAGACGAAGATCACCGCTGCGAGCACGCCGGCACTCGTGAGATTCGGGCCGGAGCAGGTTCGGGTGAGGCCGTCTTTCTCGGAGTCCACGGTCTCGCAGACCTGGAACCATCCCGTGAGCGACAGATAGACGGCCAGCCCGACGATGATCAGGACGAGCAGGTAGCGGATGAGCCGGCCGCCCGGGCTTGTCAGCCAGTCGTGGAGCTTCTCCAACCGGCCGGGGTCGGGCTCGGTGGCGGGAGGAGTGTCCGGCGTCATGGCCCTCATGGTGGCAGAACCCGGGGTGCGCCGGAAGGGTGTGTGCGCGGAGTTGGCCGGCGCGTCGGGGTTCAGAAGTCGCCCTCGGCGACCTGGAAGCAGGTCAGCCCGCGAGACCGCCACATCTCGACCACGCTGCGGCGGTCGTCGACGACGCCGACGACCGTGAAGTGCGGTTCGATGTGGGCGTCGTAGATCTCGGCCTTGACGATGTTGTCGGCGCGCTGGTCGCCCGTGCGGCGGAGCAGGAGGCGGTCGAACGGGACCTCGTTGAACGTCAGCCAGGCCTCGGTCGCGCGGCGAGCGGTCTCATCGCGGCCCGAGACGACGATGAGCGCGTCGACGTCGGGATGCGCGGCGAACGCCTGAGCGGCGACAACGACGGGGTGGTTCGGAGTGTCGACGGCCACGTTGCGCATGTCATACGGGGAGCGGTCGCCGATGAGGGCGAGAGTGCCGTCGACGTCGAAGATCCAGGCGCGAGGGCGATCGGTGGGCATGGTGCGAGGGTAGTGGGTTCCTGGGCCGAAGATCGCTGTGTGGAGTGCCGAGCGGATGCTCCTACTGTGCCGGTTCGGACTTGGTCGCTTCCGTCCGCCCCTCTGCGAACCGCGCCTGTGCCCGGTCGTACCGCTTGCCGACCTCGACGAGCTCCGTGGCCTTCGGCAGTCCCATCGGCTTCGTCGACACGTACACACTCTCGGCGGTGTCGACGCGGAAGGTCTCGTGCCACACGCCCACCGCTCCCGGAGCCTTGCGGGCGGCGCGGTTGAAGGCGGTCCAGGCGGGGCGATGCTCCTGGCTCGGGTTGGACGCGTAAGCGTAGAGCTTGTCGACGGACGACCAGTACTGCACGACGTAGGGTCCGCCCGCGCCGAAGAGCAGGTGGTAGCCGAGCATGCCCGAGTCGGGGTCGATGGAAAGCTCGCGCAGCATCCGTGGCATGGCGAAGAACGCCGGCATCCACAGGTCGGGGCGCCACCAGCGGTTGATCTGCATCCCGATGTGGAACACGACGAGCTCGCCCTCGTGGCGGTGGGTCATGCGGCCCGTGATGACCTTCGACATGATGACTCCTCTGATTGGATAGCGTCACTATCTATAATGGATAGCGCTACTATCGAAGTCAAGAGGTGGCCATGAGAATTTCCGAACTGTCAGCGCAGACCGGCGTGACGGTGCCGACGATCAAGTACTACCTGCGCGAGGGACTGCTGCCCGAGGGCGAGCGGTCATCTGCGACTCAGGCCGCATACGGCGAGAAGCACGTGGAGCGGCTGCGGGTGATCCGCGCGCTGCTCGATGCGGGGGTGAGCATCGCCGAGACGCGGCGGGTGCTCGGCGCGCTGGATGATCCGCCGGCGAGTGCGAACGACCTGCTCGGAACAGCGCATGCGGCGATCACTCCCCCGGTGGATGAGGCGCTGGATCTCACGGACGCCGAGCGCTTGGTCGCAGGGCTCGGGTGGAAGCCAGGTATGTGCGACCCGGCCGTGCTGCATGCGGTGGCGCGAGCGCTGCAAGGGTTGGAGTGCGTCGGGTTCAGTGTGCAGGACGCGGTGATGGCCGAGTACCTCGCGAGCATGCGACGGATTGCGGATGCGGAGATCGCCGGGGTGCCGGAGGAGTCCGCGGAAGCCGCCGTGCGTTACGTGGTGTTGGGGTCGGTGCTGGTGGAGCCGTTGCTGTTAGCGCTGCGGCGGGTGGCGCAGCAGGTGAGCTCGGGGGAGCGGTTCGCTAAACCGACGGGCAGCTGAATTCTCGCGGGTGCCGGGACGACGGGGCGAGCGAATCGCCCGAGTTCTAACCACTCCGAGGACGGGGCGCAGAGCGCGGTGCTCGGTCGGAGACGTCGAACATCAAGCGCCTCGCACTAGCGAAGCCCACGCCAATACTGACGCCACACCCCGATCGTCATCGGATCGCTCTCATTCCGCCAATAATCGCGGAGTAGACGGAGCTCGTTGGGGGGCGTCTTGGCAACAATCTCTGCCATTGCTGGATCATCTCGATGCTCAAGGATCGATACCCGCCAGAGGGACCAACTGTCGTTGGTGACCCATCCATCTGCCCGGGCGTCTAGCTGTTCTTCCTCGGGACGTTGTGATCACGTGAGTTAGCGAAGACCTCCGGGCAGGATGTGGGTTACCACACTCACATTCCACGCACGGAGGTCTTCGTGACTCACGCTAACGCACCCCTGACGCCTGTTGGTCGGGCTCGTCTGGCCGACTTGATCAACGTCCAGGGATGGTCGGTCCGACGTGCTGCGGAGCGGTTCCAGGTGTCGCCGGCAAGTAGTGCCCCTTAAGGTGGTGTAGCCCGCGGTGGCCGGCTCGTCGCTCGCGACGTAAGCGCGGTCACCGTGTGATCCTTCGAGAAGTCTCTTACCTCCACTCGAAAGGCATCATCACGATGACCGC
>NZ_JAGYWT010000850.1:0-579 GCF_019279095.1 Microbacterium sp. BF1
CGCCGGGTCCGGACCCGGTCACGCGGCTCTCGGGACGGGCTGGGCGCGTACCTGCCGCTCTCAGCGCCCGCGACAGGGAGTTCCGCGAGTGGGCGACGGAGGTCGGGGGCCGGACATCCCGTTGTCGGCAGGTACGGTAGGGTCATACCGTCGAGCTCCCCGCCCGAGGGGCATGACGAGGAGGTCAGCATGGCTCTGCGCGAACTCGAGTTCACGTCGCACAACGGCACCGACACCATCCAGGCCTGGGTGTACGAACCGGCGGTCACGCCGGTGGCGGTGGTCCAGCTCATCCACGGTCTCGGCGAGCACTCCCGCCGGTACCTGCACATGACGGCCGCGCTGGTGGATGCGGGGTTCGTCGTGGTCGCGGACGATCACGCGGGTCACGGTCGGACGGCGATGCAGTCGGGGACGTGGGGTGACGCCGGTGACGAGTCGGCGACGGTCATCGTGCAGGACGAGGTGACGCTGTACCGGAAGGCCAAGGAGCTGTTCCCCGACCTGCCGTACGTGGTGTTCGGCCACAGCCTGGGGTCGATGATCGCGCGGGCGCTGGTGCTGCAGCCGGGTGTCGAG
>NZ_JAGYWT010000851.1:0-576 GCF_019279095.1 Microbacterium sp. BF1
CGCGACCGTGGAAGAGGGTCAGCTCGATGTCGGATTCCTGCGCCCACCGTGCGATCTTCTCCTGCGCCTCGTACAGGGCGAGGTTCGCGGCGACGGGGCCGACGTCCTTCGACGAGTCCGAGTAGCCGAGCATGACTTCGAGCCGATTGCCGGTGGCGGCCATGCGCTCGCGGAACTCGGGGAACGTCACGGCCTCCGCGAGGATGCCGGGAGCCGCCTGCAGATCGGCGAACGTCTCGAACAGGGGCACCACGTCGAGCACCGGGGCGTCGTCACCGAGCGCGTAGCGGGCGAGACGGTGCACGTTCGCGAGGTCGGAAGCCGCCTGGGTGAAGGAGACGACGTAGCGCCCGGCGGCGCGCAGGCCACGGTCGTTCTGGATGTCCGCGATCGCGCGGAACACCTCCAGCACCTCCTCGGTCTGCGCGCTGATGGCCTCGCCGGCATCGAGCTCGGCCAGGGCCTTCGCGTGCACCTGCGAGTGCTGGCGCACCTCGAGCTCCGTGAGGTGGAAGCCGTAGGTCTCGACCTGCCAGATCAGGTGCTGCACGCCGCCGAACGCGTGCCGCTTCGCTC
>NZ_JAGYWT010000852.1:0-576 GCF_019279095.1 Microbacterium sp. BF1
GCGCCAGGTCCTTCATGCCGAGGTCCTGCGCGTCCTTGATGTTCGGCACGAGCAGGCCGCGCGGGGTCGCGGCGGCGATGCCGAGGTTCACGTAGTGGCGCACGGCGATCTCGGCGCCGGCTTCGGTCTCGATCCAGGCCGCGTTCACCATCGGCGTGCGGCGTGCGGCCCAGATCACGGCGCGGGCCATGATCAGCAGCGGCGAGACGCGGATGTCGGCGTAGTCGGGCGAAGCCTTGAGGCGCTTGACGAGCTCCATCGTGCGGGTGGCGTCGATCTCCTTCCACACGGTCACGTGCGGGGCCGAGTACGCGCTCTGCACCATCGCCGAAGACGTGGCCTTGCGCACACCCTTGACCGGGATCGACTCGGTGCGGTCGTCGCCGGCAGCCGAAGGCTGGGTCGGAGTGAGCCCTCGCGCGAGCCCAGCCGGAGCAGGCTGAGGTGCGGGCACGGTCTCCTCGCGCACGGTTCCCCACTCGGGAGTCTCGATGTTGCGGAAGACACTGGCCTGCGAGGCGTGCTTCATGACGTCGTCTCTCGTGACCTCGCCGCGACCGGCGCCGACGGCGAGGT
>NZ_JAGYWT010000853.1:0-574 GCF_019279095.1 Microbacterium sp. BF1
CCCGAGCAGCCGCTGCATCTGCCGGAACCGCACGACCCGCGTCTGCGTCGGGCGGCCCGGATCGTCGAGGACGACCTCGCCACGCCCGTGAGCCTCGGCGAGCTCGGCATGCGCACCGGAACCACCGAGCGGACCCTGAGCCGCCTGTTCCCTCGGGAGACCGGCATGGGATACCGGCAGTGGCGTCTCCAGCTGCGCGTGCATCGTGCGCTCGTCCTGCTCGCCGACGGCACCTCGGTGACCGAGACGGCCGCGGCCTGCGGGTGGGCGACGACCAGCCAGTTCATCCAGCAGTTCACACCGCTCGTGGGGATGACCCCCGGCCGCTACCGTCTGTCTCAGCACTCGGCGTGATGCGGTCGACTCAGACCGCGCGCACCATGCACACGAGCCGCTCGCGATCGTCCCACGAGGGCACCCGCTCGAATCCCCGCGATTCATACAGACGCACGGGACCATCACGCCAGTCCCACACCGACAGCCGCACCTGCACGGCACCGAGAACGGCCGCATCGTCGAGGGCGGCGTCCAGCAGCGCCGAACCCACCCCGCGACCGCGTGCCGCAGGCTCCGC